>CAZHBR010000008.1:0-16783 GCA_964530755.1 uncultured Oscillospiraceae bacterium
TTACCAAGACATCGACAAAGCCTGCATTTTAGCCTTGGAAAACAGTATAAAATATATAGAAAGCAGAAAACTGAACCCGGCTTTTGATACTATCGAAGCAAAGCGGATTTTCTTAGAAGAAGAAAGGAGAAAGCATGAACAACCGTGATATCGCTATAAAAACAGCACAGGCCCTCAAGCATAAAAAAGCACAGGATGTAGTTGTCATAGACATCACCGATAAATCCTCGTTTGCGGACTATCTTGTGATAGGATCAGGAACATCGGAAAGGCAGGTAGGCACACTGGTATCCCTTGTAGAAGATAAGCTTGCAATAGAAGGGGCCTGTTCGAAAAACGTAGAAGGAAGCAGAAATTCAGGTTGGGTTTTGCTCGATTACGGAGATATCATCGTAAACATTTTTACTAAAGAACAAAGGGAAAGATACAATTTAGAGAAGATCTGGGCGGACGGGTCCTATCTTGACATAGAATAATAAATCAATAGACGGAGGAAGCATTGATGCACAACCAATACAGGTTCAACGAAATTGAAAAGAAATGGCAAAATATTTGGGAAAAAAACGGCGTGTTCCAAACGACGGAAGATCAGGGAAAAGAGAAATATTACCTGCTAGAGATGTTCCCCTATCCCTCCGGCAAGCTTCATATGGGTCATGTAAGAAATTATTCCATAGGGGACGTCATCGCACGGCATTTGACGATGCTAGGTAAAAATGTTCTTCATCCGATGGGTTGGGATTCCTTTGGATTACCGGCTGAAAATGCTGCGATACAAAATAAAATACATCCCAATATATGGACCTGGAATAACATATCCGAAATGAGGGAACAGCTTAAAACGCTTGGCATAAGCTACGATTGGACAAGGGAGCTTGCAACCTGCCACCCGAGCTATTATAAATGGATGCAGTGGATTTTTATTCAATTTTATAACAATGGACTTGCATACAAAAAAAGAAATCCCGTCAATTGGTGCCCCTCATGCAAGACGGTTTTAGCCAACGAGCAAGTTGTTGACGGGGGTTGTGAACGCTGTCACACCGCCGTCGAGAAAATTGAACTTGAACAATGGTATCTAAAAATTACCGATTATGCCGATCGACTGCTGGATGATTTAGATGTGCTTTCCGGATGGCCCAACAAGGTCAAGATCATGCAGCGAAACTGGATAGGGAAGAGCTATGGCGCTCAAGTCAGATTTACTATATGCGATTTTGATGAAAATCTTTCCATTTTTACTACGAGGCCCGACACCTTATACGGAGTCACCTATATGGTGCTTGCTCCTGAGCATCCCTTTATAAAAAAATTGACCGAGGGCACAAAATACGAAAAGCCGGTCAGGGAATTCCTGGAAAGACTGGAAAATGTCAGCGCAATAGAGCGAAGCTCGATTTCTTTGGAGAAGGAAGGGATCTTTATCGGCCGCTACGCGAAAAATCCCATGAACGGCAAGGAGGTACCTATCTATATAGCGAACTATGTGCTTATGGATTACGGAACCGGCTCTATTATGGCAGTACCTGCCCACGATCAAAGAGACTTTGAATTCGCCGTAAAATATGGGCTCAAAATTCTGCCGGTCATCGATCCGGGGCTTGAGGAAATCGACCTTTACAACCTTAAAGAAGCTTTTGAGGCTGAAGGTACGGTAATCAATTCCGGCCCCTTTAACGGCCTAAGCAATGTGGACGCAATTAAAAAAATAACCGAATATCTTGTAAAGAATGATCTTGGAACTGAATCGGTAAATTTCAAATTAAGGGATTGGCTCATATCAAGACAGCGCTATTGGGGCACCCCAATACCCATGATTTATTGCGAAAACTGCGGATGGGTACCTGAAAAAATAGAAAACCTGCCGGTGCTTTTGCCTACAGATGTCGAACTTACAGGAAAAGGGGAATCTCCTTTATGCGCAGGCAAAAATTTTCTTGACGCCGCGTGTCCCGAATGCGGGGGAAAAGGTAGAAGGGAAACCGATACCATGGATACGTTTCTTGATTCATCCTGGTATTATCTTCGGTATACGGATGCAAATAACGATGAGGAGATATGGGATAAAACCAAGGCGGAATACTGGATGCCCGTTGATCAATATATCGGGGGGGTTGAGCATGCAATACTTCATCTCCTTTATGCCCGTTTTTTCAACAAATTCCTATATGATATCGGTTACTCACCTTGCATAGAACCGTTTACGAATCTGTTGACCCAGGGTATGGTACTCAAAGACGGCAGTAAAATGTCAAAATCCAAAGGAAACGTAGTGAGCCCGGAGGAAATAATAACAAAGTACGGGGCGGACACTGCAAGGCTGTTTATCCTTTTCGCGTCACCCCCGGACAAAGAACTGGAATGGTCCGATGCGGGCGTTGAAGGAAGCTATCGATTCTTAAATCGAGTATATCGGTTAGTTTGCGACCTGCCCAAAAGCATCCTCGACACAGATTCAAAATTCAATATTAAAAATGAAGATGAAAAACGGCTGTTTTATGTACTAAACAGCACTATCAAAAAAGTAACAGAGGACATGGGCAGATTTAATTTCAATACCGCCATTTCCGCTATAATGGTATTGGTCAATGAGCTTTATCGTTACAAGGTACTGCCGGACACGGATGAGGCCTTGATGAAACATGCCGTAAGCAACCTTATTCTTTTGCTTTCACCTTTTACGCCTCATATTTGCGAAGAAATGTGGGAGCACATGGGAAACGATACCGCGATAAGCCGTGAAAAATGGCCGGTGTACGATGATAGCGCCCTCATTTTGGATGAAGTGGAGATAGTCGTGCAAATAAACGGTAAGGTAAAAGAGAAAATAATGGTAGAAAGCGGCCTTTCCGGCGAGGGACTGTTAAACTGCACCCTCAAAAATTCTAAGGTTATAGAACTGCTTAAGGGCAAGGAAGTAGTTAAAACGATTCCGGTGCCCGAAAGGCTGGTGAACATAGTTATCAGATAAGGAAGGATATAAATTGAAGTTAAAAGAAAATAAGAAGGACAGTCAGGGAGTCAAGCTGATTCCTTTAGGCGGTTTGAATGAGATCGGAAAAAATATTACCGTTCTGGAATATAAAAATGACATAATGATCATCGATTGCGGTCTGTCCTTTCCCAACGATGAAATGTTCGGAATCGATGTCGTGATTCCGGATTTTAGCTATTTGATTAAAAACATGGAAAAAGTTAAGGGTATGATTTTAACCCACGGGCATGAGGACCACATAGGCGCCATACCATACCTTTTAAAAGATTTGGATATTCCAGTCTACGGCACGCGATTGACCATTGGGCTCATCGAAAACAAATTAAAAGAACATGGAATAAAAGGCAGACTTAACGTTATCAAGCCCGGTCAAACGGTTCGGATAGGTGAATTTAAAATTGATACTATTCGCATAACACACTCTATCGCCGATTCTATCTGCCTGGCAATAGACACACCGGCGGGCGTAATTTTTCATACCGGGGATTTTAAGATTGACTACACTCCATTGGACGGGGAATCCATCGATCTGCAGCGTCTTGCGAAGATCGGTGCAAGGGGTGTTCTTCTCATGCTGGCTGACAGCACAAATTCTGAGCGCAAGGGCTATACCCCCTCTGAAAAAACTGTAGGCATCACATTGGAAAACATCTTCAGAAACAGCGATGCAAGAATTTTGACTGCCACATTTGCTTCGAATGTGCATCGCCTGCAAAAGATAATCGATACCGCCGTCATGTTCAACCGGAAAGTAGCCATATCTGGAAGGAGCATGGTGAACGTAATCAACCTGGCGATGGAAATAGGCTATCTTAAAGTACCGGCAAATGTACTTGTAGATATAAATCGTATTAAAAATATTAAAGATAAAGAACTGTTGATAATAACAACAGGCAGCCAGGGTGAACCGATGTCCGCTCTGTCAAGGATGGCTACAAACGATCATAAAGCTGTTCAAATAAAAAAAGGCGATGTGGTTATACTCTCATCATCGCCTGTCCCGGGAAACGAAAAAACTGTTTCAAACGTTGTGAATCGATTATTTGAAAAAGGGGCCGAGGTTATTTATTCCGATATTGCAGACATACACGTAACCGGCCATGCCTGCGCCGAAGAACTGAAGCTGATGCATACCTTGATAAAGCCTAAATACTTTATGCCTGTGCACGGAGAGTATCGACATTTAAGACAGCATGCGCTCCTTGCTAAGAATCTTGGTATGCCGAAGGAAAACATTTTCATTCTAAACAACGGCGAAGCCTTAACCCTGCGTAAAAACCGCGTTATGAAAACCAAAGAAACAGTGCCTTGCTCCGCTATAATGGTCGATGGCCTTGGCGTAGGAGATGTCGGAAACATCGTATTAAGGGACAGGAAGCTATTGTCTGAAGCAGGCCTTATCATAGTTGTGGCGGCTATTCAAAAAAATACGGGCGAAGTCTGTTCGGGACCTGATATAATATCGAGGGGTTTTGTGTATGTGCGGGAATCGGAAGATCTAATAGAATCCGCAAGAAAAATTGCAAGGGAACGTCTGCATGCGTGCCAAAAGGAAAATATGAAGGATTGGAGCGGCATGAAAAATGCAGTTCGATCTGATCTGCAAAGCTTCATATATCATGAAACTAAACGGAATCCGGTAATTTTACCGATATTTATGGAGGTGTAACAATGAACAATGTATACGACTGCGCCCATGAACTGGCCCGAGCCATCAAAGGTTCAGAAGAATATTTGCATTACCAGGAAATGAAGAACAAAGTATCTGAAAACGAGGAACTCTCCGAAATGTTAAATGATTTTCAGCAAAAACAATTTCAACTTCAGGCACAACAAGCGATGGGAACGGAACCTGAAACCGATATGGTCGAGCAAATCCAAAACCTTTATCAAATTGTGATAAAAGACCCTTTGGCGGCCCAATACCTGCAAGCAGAGTTCGCTTTTACAAGGATTATCTCCGACATATATGGAATATTAGGAGATGTGATGAAAGTAGAGTAATATGAAAGAAAGGCTTAAAAAAACAAAATGCGCTATGGAGGAAGCTGGATTTTCCGCGCTGCTTATCACCAAACCGGAGAATCAGTTTTACCTGTCGGGACTGCAATTTACCGATACCTGGATCGTAATTACTTTGGATAACAACTATATCCTGACAGATTTTCGCTATATAGAAAGGGCAAGCGAGCTCTCACCCCTATTCGAAATAATTTCAATAGATAAAAAGAATACCGGGATAAATTTTCTTTTAGAATTAAATCCTGAAAAGCCGGCTGTCGAGGAGAGACACATCTCCTTTTTCCTTTATAACGAGCTTTCCAAAAATATAAAGAATGAAATTCAATGTTCCGAAGGCATCATTGAAAAAATACGTATGATTAAGGATGAGAATGAGCTGTCTTCCATTGCGAAGGCGGAAACCCTCGGAGATGAATGCTTTATTCACATGCTTGAAATTCTTCGCCCCGGAATGACGGAAAAGGAAGCTGCTTTAGAGATAGAGGTGTTTCTGCGCAAAAACGGCGCAGAACGGCTTTCGTTCGACACTATATGCGTTTGCGGTAAACGTACCGCACTGCCTCACGGGGAGCCCACAGATAAGGTTATGAAAAAAGGCGATTTCATTACCATGGATTTTGGTTGTGTTATCGATGGATATTGTTCAGATATGACAAGGACAGTAGCGCTTGGACCGATAAGCAGTGAGCAGAAAGAGGTTTACAGGCTAGTGTCGGAAGCCCAAAAAGCAGGGTGTGACGCGATAAAGGAAGGGCTTAATTGTAAAGAGGCAGACAGAATCGCAAGAAGCATAATTGAAGATTCAGGTTACGGGAAGGCTTTCGGCCACGGTACTGGCCACGGCGTCGGTCTTGAAATACACGAGGCACCGACCATAAACCCCGAAAGCGACGATGTGCTGAAAAAAAATATGGTTGTAACTGTCGAGCCGGGTATCTATTTGCCGGGTAAATTCGGTGTCAGGATTGAAGACTTGGTGATTGTCACGGCTTCGGGTATAATAAATTTAACAAGATCGGATAAAGATTTGATTTTACTGTGATACAATAATTAACGATGGAGGAATAAACAGATGATATACGCAGGCGATTTTCGAAAAGGCGCAACATTTGAAATTAACGGAGAACCCCACGTGGTTTTAGAATTTCAACATGTTAAGCCGGGAAAAGGGTCGGCCTTTGTCCGAACCAAATATAAGAACATATTGACGGGAACCATCAAAGAAGACGCTATAAATCCCAACGATAAATTTAAAAGAGCACATATAGAAACTAAGCAGATGCAATATCTTTATTCCGATGGGGAACTGTACTATTTTATGGATCAGGAAACCTATGATCAGGTGCCCCTTATGGCCGATCAGGTTGAGGATGCGATGATCTATCTAAGGGAAAACGATATTGCAACCATTAAATTCTATAAAGGCAATGCCTTTATAGTCGAACCCCCCAATTTTGTTAACCTGAAAGTGACCGAAACAGAACCAGGTGTCAAGGGTGATACCGCTACAAACGTTACAAAGGCCGCAACCGTCGAAACAGGGGCTGTTATACAGGTTCCTATCTTCATAGAAGCAGGAGAAATAATACAAATTGACACAAGAACAGGCGAATATCTTTCGAGGGCAAAATAATAGGGATCGGTCTTTAACCCTTTTATGTCGACGTTATGAGTAAAATAGCACCTACAAACAGAAATGTGATAATATTTATCCTGTTGATCTTATTGTCTAACTGGATAACTAAAATCTGTACCGAGCATGAAGTAAGCGCGGTGGATCCTTCCGACGGCTCATTTATTGCCATTACAATTGAGCAAGGCACCGGCACTGCCCAGATTGCCGCACAGCTTAAATCAGAGAATCTCATCAGGAACACCTTCCTGTTTAAGTTAAAATCAAGATTATCCGGCCTGGACGGAAAGTATAAAGCCGGAATCCATTCGCTGTCAAAAAATATGAGCATGGATGAAATAATGGAAGGCCTTTTAGCAGGCCGTGACAACACGGTTCGATTCACGATCCCCGAAGGATATGACGTAAGAAGAACAGCCGAGGCTTTAAGCTCAATTAATCTTATAGATAGTGATGATTTTATTGATGAAATAGAAAACGGAGATTTCGATCACTGGTTTTTGGAAACGGCTCCAAAAGGAAAATCAAGGCTTGAGGGTTACCTTTTCCCCGATACGTACGAAGTATTTACTGGAGCCAGCGAGCACGAGATTATTCAAAAAATGCTGGATCAGTTTGGCAAGGTGTTTACAAAAGAGGATGAGGAACTCGCTTTACAGCATGGACTTAATGTCAATGAAATTATTATTCTTGCATCTATCATTGAACGGGAAGCCGTAATTCCCAAGGACAGGCCGATCATTGCGGGAGTTTTCTATAACAGGCTTAAAATAGGTATGCCCTTGCAATCCTGCGCAACTGTACAATATATTCTGGGTGAACAAAAGGCGGTGCTTTCCACAGCGGATACCAGGATTGACTCCCCTTATAATACCTATCTAATTAAAGGCCTTCCCCCTGCACCGATATGTTCGCCAGGAAAAGCCTCAATAGAAGCAGCGCTTTCACCTGAAAAGAGCGATTATCTTTACTTCCTGGCAAAAGGAGACGGATCCCACGTCTTTTCACGCACTTATGAAGAGCATCGCAGGCTGAAAGCAAAATATATCGATAATGCCAGATAGTGAATTGGATGTGTAATAATGAATAGAATCGAGTTGCTGGCGCCTGGAGGAGATCCGGAAAAACTGGAGACGGCGATCGACTACGGAGCGGATGCGGTTTATTGCAGCATAGAAGGGTTCGGGCTCAGATCGAGCGCCGGAAACTTCACGGCTGATCAACTGGCTCTGGGTGCAGACTATGTACACAGGCAAGGGAAAAAAATCTATCTTGCGCTTAATATCATAGCACACAATGAAGATATATGTCGATTGGCCTCTCTTCTTAAAAAGCTGAAAGGCATACATTTGGACGGCTTTATAGTGTCAGATCCCGGAATTATTATGCTTATCAAGGATAACCTTCCAAGTGCGAGAATTCATCTGTCTACGCAAGCAAATACGACAAACTGGCGTTCTACAGAATTCTGGCATAATCAGGGGGTAAATCGGATAATTTTAGCGCGTGAACTTTCTGTTTCGGAAATCAAGAGTATAAGGGACAATACCCCCTCTTCTTTGCAGTTGGAATGCTTTATCCACGGTTCCATGTGTATATCCTATTCAGGAAGATGCCTTCTTTCAAACTTTATGACAAAAAGGGATGCGAATCGAGGTGAATGCGCACACCCATGCCGATATAAATACGTGCTGGAGGAGGAGAAGCGCCCTGGTGAATACTATCCGATCGAAGAAGACGACAGGGGCAGCTACATCATGAATTCAAAGGACCTTTGCATGATAATGCACCTTCCGGAGCTCATAAATACAGGGATCGATTCATTAAAAATAGAGGGAAGAACTAAAAGCGCATATTACACAGCCACAGTGACATCAGCATACAGAAATGCGATCGATGAATACTATAAAAACCCCTCGGATTACAGACCTAAAAGGGAGTGGCTCAAGGAATTGGAAAAAGTCAGCCACAGACAATTCACAACAGGGTTTTATTTTAAAAATCCAAAAGGAGAGGATCATAACTATGAAGACAGCCAATATATAAGACAATACACTTTTATTGGGGTCGTTAAACATTATGATGAACATTCAGGCCTAGCCGATATAGAATTGCGCAACAAGATATCTTTAGGTGACTTTATTGAAATAATAGGACCGGACGGCGTAAATTTTACTCAAAATGTAGAGATTCTGATTGATTGTTGCGGGCTGCCCCTGCAGCAGGCTCCCCATCCCCGGCAGTCTGTCAGGGTTATGATGGAGCGACCCGTAGGGGAAAAATATATGGTAAGAAGAAAGGAATAATGGTATAATCAGGAATGAATAGAATTAGGAGGGGAGAAAATGGACTCCGGCCCTGACCCAGGCATCCCGATATCATTTCAATTGCTGTTTATCGCAGCATTGATACTCATAAATGCTTTTTTTTCCGCGGCGGAAATGGCAATAGTATCAGTCAACAAGACCAAGATCAAAATATTGGCCCAAACAGAAAATGAAAAAGCTAAGCTTCTGCTTGAGCTGTTAGAGGAACCGACCCGTTTTTTATCAACGATACAGATCGCTATAACGCTGGCCGGTTTTTTGGCCAGCGCTGCAGCTGCGCTTGGTATGGCAAACAGGCTTGGGACACAGATAGAAAACACCGGCATCCCTTACGGCATGCAGTTAGCGGTCTTTTTCGTAACGGTTATCCTTTCCTATATTACGCTTGTGCTTGGCGAATTATATCCTAAACGCATTGCCTTGCTTCATTCCGAAAGATTGGCACTGTTGTTTGTAAAGCCGATCCTGTTCATTTCAAAAGCTGCAGCGCCCTTTGTATGGTTGCTGTCCTGGTCTGTAGCCCTGCTTTTAAAAATTACTAGACAGCATGCAACAGGTGCTGAGGACGAATTCTCGGAGGATGAGGTCAAATCTATGCTTGAAGCAGGTCAGGAGGCTGGGGCTATCAAAGAAGAAGGCGCCAAGATGATTAACAGTATATTCGCCTTTGATGACAAGCTGGCCTATGAAGTGATGACGCCTAGAACCGACGTATTCTCGATAGATATAGATGATCCTCAAGAGGAATACGTGGATGAATTGATGGAGCTTCGATATTCACGAATTCCTGTATACGAAAATGACAGAGACAACATTATAGGGATTCTTAACATCAAGGACTACCTGATAAAAGCACGAAGGACAGGCTTTATTAATGTGGAGATTAAAGACATCCTGCGTAAGCCCTATTTTGTGCCCGAAAGCAAAAATATCGACGAGCTGTTCAGGGATCTTCAATCCGGAAAACAGCACATAGCCATACTGATAGATGAATACGGAGGCTTTTCCGGCATAGTCACGATGGAAGACCTGATAGAAGAGATCATGGGCGATATCACCGATGAATACGATGAGGCGATGGAAGAATTGAAAAGAATAGGGGACAACGTTTATCTTTTGGATGGACTGATTTCCCTTGATGATCTTAACGATGAACTGAATTTGAATCTGGATTCAGAAAACAGCGAAACTCTAGGTGGTTTTCTGCTTGAGATTCTGGGAGAAATTCCTTCTGAGGATGAGAAGGATTATCCATCGGTAGAATACAAAAACTATATTTTTAAAATAGAAAAAGTACTGGACCGACGCATCGAAAGGGTCCGTCTCACTATAAATCTGCCTTTGGAGATCACTAAAACAGAGGATTAGATTAAACCTTAAGAATATGAAGCGCAATGCCATGCACGAAAATTGCATGGCATTTTTGATTCCTTCTAAGTCAGGTAAGACAAGCATAAAGATAGGATAGGAGGTGATGGTTTGAGCAATATAATGCAGCTTCTTAAAAAGCTTCCTTCAGGCCTGCGCAATGAAATAATGGAACTTCCCTGGGAAATAAAAAATCATATTGAAGAGATACGACTTTATATCAACCAGCCTTTGATCGTGACGGCAAAAGGAGTCAGATACAAAATGGCGGGGCCATTGACAAACAAAATAAATGCCTCGACTGTAGATAATGTGTTTCATTCAATACTGGATCATTCAGCCTACGCCTATCAGGAGGAATTAAAAAAAGGTTATGTCACCATAGAGGGAGGTCACAGGGTGGGCGTCTGCGGCAGGACTGTTGTGGAGGCAGGAGAAATTAAAAGCATTAAGGATATCTCTTCATTAAATATCAGAAGAAGCTGCGAGTGGCCCGGGGTTTCAGATAAAATACTTCCTAAAGTTTTTGATGCTTCTGGAGGTTTTTTGCACACCCTTATAGTTTCACCTCCCATGTGCGGTAAAACCACGCTGCTTCGCGATCTCATAAGAAATCTTGCGGGATTGGGATATCGAATCGGTGTATGCGATGAAAGATCAGAGATAGCAGGCAGCTACCGCGGACAGCCCAGCTTTGATCTGGGACTTGGAACAGATGTTTTGGATGGATGCCCTAAGGGAGAGGGTATGATAATGCTTATCAGGGCGATGTCCCCCGATGTTATAGCCACAGATGAGATAGGAAAAACAGAAGACATATATGGAATTGAGGCGGCCCTTTGCGCAGGCATAAAGCTGATTACCACTATTCACGGTAAAAACTACGAAGAATTAATACGTTCAGGCATCGGAACCTTAGTGCAAAATGGAATATTTCAGCGGATCCTTTATTTATCGAATGTTCCTGCCATAGGCACAGTTATACGCATAAGCGATGGAGAGAATCAGGACATTTCTATTTAACCAATCGTCATATATCCTTGTCCACGGAATATAAATGAACTGTGGAGGCACATGATGAAATTACTATTATCTGTCATTATTGTAGGGTTATCGGCTGCAACAGGGTTTTTGTCAACGAGGCCCCTGCATAATCGGGTGCTGCATCTGCAGGAGCTCATCACTATTTTGGCTGTACTGGAGGCCGAGATGAAATATCTAAGGGACCCTATGCCATACCTTTTAAGCGGCATAGGAAGGCGCTTCAACGGACCGGCAGGCCAACTGTTTTTGCAGGCAGGCAAAAAGCTAAACGATTATGGGGATTGCGATTTTTATACAAGCTGGCGGGAATCGGTGCATGAAATTTACGGGGAAAGCTCCCTTGCTACGCAGGATATAGATGTTATTTGCGAGGCGGGAATAGAGCTTGGAAAAACGGATATAGAGGAACAAAAAGGGCTGTTTGTCCGAACTTTTTCAAGACTTGAACAGCAGGCTGCTTTAGCCGAAGCGGATAAGAAATCGAAGGGCAGGGTCAGAAGATCCTTATGCACCGCAGCCGGTGTGCTTTTCGTTATCATACTTCTATGAGAAAGGAAGGAGCATGAATTTCAGCGTAGATATAATATTTAAAATCGCTGCGGTAGGAATTATCGTGGCAGTACTGAATCAGGTACTGATCAGGGCTGGGCGTGAAGATCAGGCGATGATGACGACGTTGGCGGGAATCATAGTCGTATTAGTTATTATCATACAAATGATAAATGAATTTTTTACGGCTGTAAAAACGATGTTCCAGTTTTAAAAGGGATAAAGATATGGATATTTTTAAAATTGCGGCAATTGCCATATGCGGAGTTATAATCGCATCTATTGTGCGCGAATATAAACCGGCCTTTGCTCTGTACATAGTTATTGCAACCGTGCTTTTTATTTTCGGCTATATAATGTATCAGCTTCGGGCGGTATTTCAATTCTTAAGCTATGTATATGATCGAATAAGCTACGGACAGGCATTCTTTCCGATCCTGCTTAAAGTTCTTGCAGTAGCATATATTGCTGATTTCGTTGCACAAATCTGCAGGGATTCCGGTGAAAATGCTATAGGTGACAAAATTGAGCTTTCAGGTAAAATACTGATATTTTACCTTGCAACGCCGATTATGATGTCGGTGCTGGATACATTATCCAAATTGTACTCAATTTAGGAGATTGTTATGGATTATGAGAACCTGATTGACGAACAGCTTAAAGCGATGGATCTTAGAGCCTTAGAAGAACTCATGGGACAGCAGGATTCTCTTTTTGAAATCAGCATAAGAGAAATAATTAACCGTGTAATCCACGGCCAGCCTCTTTGTCATTCAGATCAAATATTCAGTACGATCATCAATTTTTTTTTAAAAGAAGTATCATCCAGCATCTCCTT
Organism: uncultured Oscillospiraceae bacterium; assembly: GCA_964530755.1. Classification (GTDB taxonomy): domain Bacteria; phylum Bacillota; class Clostridia; order Peptostreptococcales; family Anaerovoracaceae; genus CAYRNC01. Next base: position 12,777 of record CAZHBR010000008.1, read on the forward strand.
AGGGATTAAGATAGTAGCTGTCTGCATAGTTATGGGATTAATGCTGAATCTGAGCTCAGCATTAGGAAAAAGCGCCGTTTCCACTATTGGTGCGATGGTCTGCAGCTGTGTGGTAATAGCCTTGTGTTTGATTAATTTTATGGATATATATAGGCTATGTGAATTAACTATTGAACGAATGGCCCTTCTGATGCAGGTTCTGCTTCCAATCCTGCTGCCTTTGATCATAACAATGGGGGGCTTCGCCACAGGCGGTATTATGAGCCCCGTTTTGTTAGGTGCCATAACATTATTTACTACGTTCATTCAAAAAATAGTTCTGCCTGCAATATTTTATTCATGCGTCTTTATTTTGGGAAACAGTCTGGCAGACAGGGATTATATCAGAAAGCTTGCTGTCCTGCTGCGAGGCTTTGCATCCTTTGCGATGGGCCTAGCCGTGACGATCTTTTCCGGCATGAGTGTCATACAGGGTATCGTCACAAAAAGTGCAGACAGCATATTGATAAAAACTGCAAAGTATTCCATGGACAATTTTGTTCCTATTGTAGGGGGTTTTGCCGCCGATTCAATGGAGATGGTGATTTCATGCACAGGAGTCATTAAAAACAGCGTTGGCGTATTCGGCTTACTTGTTCTAATTACATTAGTCACAATTCCCATTTTGAAGCTTTTGTCAATTGCGCTGATATACAAAATCACCGCTGCCTTAGTGGAGCCCATAGGAAACAAAGTGATCTCCGACTGCCTTTCTGAAATCGGAAATACGGTAATAACATTGGGCATAATCGTGTTCCTTGGAGCCTTGCTCTTTATCATATTTCTAAGCATTCTCATCAGCATCGGAACGGCGATGTAAAAAGAGGGGAGGTGCAACATTGAGGGAATGGGTATGGAATTTGTTCATTGTAATAGCAGCCTTATCCTTTATAGAAATAGTGGTTCCTGAAGGAAGCATGAGAAGCTATCTGAAGTTCATTTTTTCGCTGATTATTTTAGGCGTTATCGTTTATCCGCTTAGCCATGCGAAAGATTACAATATAGATGCCTATGTACCTGTTGTGGGACAAAGCCGCATTTATGAGGATCAAAGATGGCAGGACTTTTTTGAAAAAATTGTAAATGTGCAGACAAAACAGATCAAAGAGATATATGAAGAAAAAAAGAACCAGGAAAACGATCCCGATAAGAGCGACAAATTCAAGGAATAAGCAAGCCCTCAAAGGATATATATAGTAGTGATGGGGAGGAAACGAATTGAAAGGAAAACTGAACAACGATAAATTTGCAAAGGATCTGCTTTTCAAATTCATTACAGTACTGATCATTGCAAGCGCGGCCCTGTTGCTCCTCAACGTCTTATCGCAAAATAAGGATGGCCGCATGCAGATTATAGATGAAGATGGAGGTACAGAATATACAGGTGTTAACAAGATTGCGCTTGAAGAGGCTCGCCTAGCGAGAATATTGAGTGATATCAAGGGTGTAGGATCCGTCGGTGTCATGCTTTCATACATTGAGCCAGAAGAGACGCAATCGGTGTTCTCTAACAGCAATGAGATTAAAACAAAGAGAATCAAAGGTGTAATTGTAACGGCGCAGGGTGCCGAAAATCCTGTTATAAAAAATAACATTAAAAACGCTGTCTCCGCTGTGTATGACATCCCGCTTAAAAATGTCATCATATTCGAAAAGAATGGGGAGGAAAATCAATGAGTAGATTCCGTTTTAACCAAAGCATAAAGAAAAAAACTGCGCTGCTTTTCGGCATGCTGGCCCTTATTATCAGCGTAGGGGTGCTAAGCGATAAACTGGCAGGCGATAGACCCCTGGAGACATCTATGGATTACGTGGAATACGAGCAGGGGAAATTAGACGAGCACGACGGGCAGGTGTTAGTGGACAGCATCTCCATAAGCACACTTCCGGGCAAGGCACCCGATTCGGCTGATGCGACAGATGTCTTTGTAGTTACATCGGATGATCTTGAAAGCATCTCCGACATAACAGCCTACTTGAAAGAGGTAAGAGCTACGATAGATATGGACCGCAGCGAGATTATCTCTATGCTTTCAGAGGTAATAGCCGAAACAAATGATGGAGCGGAAAAGAACAACGCGACACAACAGAAGCTCAAAATTATCGAGTACATGAATGCGGAAAAGGCTATGGAAAACCTGATAGAAAACAAGGGCTTTACAGACGCGCTTGTCATAATGACAGACAGCTCGGTAAACATCACTGTAAATAAGCAAAACCTGAGTCAAAGCGATATAGCAAAGATCACGGACATCGTCATCAGGGAGACGAACAGAAAAGCCGATCAAATAGTTATACAAAGCAAGTTTTAACGCTTCCTTGTAAATATTCCGCCTTTCTGCTATAATCTTTTCGAGGTGAATACAATGCCCGCAAATGAAGAGGAAAGACAAGGAAGCGTCAAAATATCCGATGAAGTCATCGCAATATGCGCTATGAATGCGACCTTAAAAACCAAGGGGGTATCGGCTTTAAGCGGTGGAATAACAGACAGCTTAACCAGAAATATATTGGGGAAGGAACCCGTTTATAAAGGCATAAAAATCAATCAAAGCGATGAAGGCGTCACGATCGATGTGTCCATCATCGTAGAATACGGTGCAAAAATTCCTGTCGTAGCGTGGGATATACAGGAAAATGTTAAGAATGAAATTGAACACATGACAGAATTACCGGTTAATGCGGTCAATATTCACGTGATGGGTGTCCATTTTGAAGAAGAATGAGGATCTGACGGTGGAGGACACAATGACTAGAAAAAAAGCCAGGGAATGCTTTATGCAGCTCCTGTATCAGATGGATGTCCAGCAAGATTTCAGTCAGAGCATTAAAGAGCGTTTCTATAAAGAGTATATTAAAGATGAAGCTAGCCGGGAATATTTAGATCAAATGTATAAAGCTATCCAAGAGCATCTTCCCGAAATAGACAGTTTGATTTCTGCATTCAGTGAGCGCTGGAAAATCGATCGGATCGCAAAGGTGGATCTAGCGGTGCTCCGCCTTTCAACGGCTGAAATTCTATATCTTCCTGACATTCCTGTGTCTGCATCCATCAACGAGGCTGTGCTTCTTGGAAAAAAATTCGGAGGAGAAGACTCAAGCAAATTTATAAACGGAATTCTGGGTAAGATTGCAAGGGATGGGAATGACCAAAAAAGGTAAAGCTGTCTTATCGCTTGATACCAGTAACTACACGACATCACTTGCAGCTGTAGGCGAAGAAGACAACATCATCTTAGACAAGCGCATCCCTCTTTTGGTCAAACAGGGCGAAAGGGGATTAAGACAATCTTATGCCCTTTTTCAGCATATGGAAAATATCCCTGTTCTGGTTAAAGAGGCCATGAAAAAAATTGATCCCGCGTGTATAGGAGGCATCTCGGTCAGTAACAGGCCAAGACCTTTATCGGGCTCCTATATGCCTGTATTCAAAGCCGGGATTGCGTTTGGTACGGTCCTTTCTTCGGCACTTGCAGTGCCTTATTTTGAATTCTCGCATCAGGAAGGCCATATAGCTGCCGCGGCCTATGGCACATCGATTGACCTTTGCAGCAATTGCCTGGCTTTCCATCTATCCGGGGGAACCTGTGAATTGCTCTTTTTAGACTATCATAAGGGTATAATTGAAAGAATTGGAGGCACAAGGGACATTTCCCTAGGCCAGCTAATTGACCGCACAGGCGTTTTGATGGGGCTTGACTTTCCTTCCGGCAGGCAAATGGACAAGTTGGCTTTACATTATAAGGGCGAAAGAATATCATTTCCGCCCATACCAACAGAGGATCTGTTTATAAATCTTTCAGGAATAGAAACTCAGATTTCGAGGATGATCGCAAAAGGAAAAATCGACAGTGAAAGAATCGCGTACAGTTTGTTCAGCGAAATAGCAGATTGCCTGATCAAGTGGACATCGCAGGCCGGCAGGCGATCAGGATGCACAAAGGTGCTTTTCACAGGAGGGGTTGCCG
>CAZHBR010000009.1:0-15711 GCA_964530755.1 uncultured Oscillospiraceae bacterium
GAGATATAAAATTATTCGGAGCAGCGGGTCTTGTTGCAGGATTCGGCGGAACCGTTTACACCTTATTGTTTGCTGCATTTTCAAGCGCTGTAATCTTTACCGTACGGCTGCTGATGAGGCAGATTAAACTTAAGGACGAACAGCCCCTTGGACCTTTTATAGCTGCCGGGGCGGCCACCTATATCCTGTTTCGGGAAGAAACAGGAAAATGTATAGACTGGCTACTTGCACTTGTCATATAGCCGCCCGGCCCGGTCATGCCTGTTCTAAAATGATGTTGCAGCCTTGCAAACGGCGGCCCTTTGTAGTATCCTATCTAATCATACACATAGAGAGGCAGGACAGCTATAGACAATGAATACTTTAAAGGATTTGATTAAAAGCAGCAGGAAGATCGTTGTAAAGATCGGAAGCCACACCCTGTCAGATGAAAAAGGCAATGTTAACAAAGTGGTGATGAACAATATAGTTGATCAGCTGTGCGATCTCATGAACGAAGGTAAAAGGGTGATCATCGTTTCCTCCGGTGCGGGGATATGCGGTATAGCAGCAATCAATAAATGGCACAGGAAAGAAGATATCAATTACAAGCAGGCGCTATGCGCCATAGGGCAGGTTGAGCTTATGATGGCGTATAAGGAGATCTTTGAAACCCATGGCATTCATGTAGGGCAGATGCTGCTTTCAAGGGATGATTTTGGAGATCATATGCGCAATCTCCATATGAGGAACACCTTATTCACTTTAGTCGATGAAGGAGTGGTCCCTATAATAAATGAAAACGACAGCGTAAGCGTTGAAGAGATAAAAATCGGTGATAACGATACGTTGAGCGCATTCACGGCCAACCTTTGGGGTGCAGATCTATTGATCATAATGAGCGATATTGACGGTATTTACAACAAGGATCCAAAAGAAAATGAGGATGCGGAACTGATAGAAGAAATTTACGACATCGATGCCCTGCTAGCGGAAATAGATGCCAGGGGGAAAAGCCGGTTTGGTACAGGCGGCGTGCTCACTAAAATTTCTGCGGCAAGACAGGTAAATGAATATGGAATACCGATGCTTTTAGTGAACGGTACTAAAAAAGATATTCTGCGCAGACTTGCAGAAGGAAAAGAAAAGGCTACCGTATTTTATCGTAAATAGATGCTTTGGAGGTGAAAGATGAACATCGGTCTGATTGGAACCGGCAATATGGGGTCTGCGATAATAAAGGGGTATATAACGGCAAATCCCGAAAGCGAAAAAGATATCTGCGCTTATGATAAGGACCGGTCAAAGCTGCTTAATCTGGTAGAAGAATCAGGGATCCACGGCTGCGCCGGAGTGACAGAAGTTGTGGACCTAAGCGACATAATCATTATTGCGGTAAAACCTGAGGCTGTCTATGGCGTTACTAAAGAAATCGTTAAGGCGAAGTCTGCAACCGTAAAGATTTTGGTATCGATAGTGGCTGGCTTAAATACAGATAATATTATTAAAATGTTCAAAAACGAGGATGACTCGGCAGCATTAAAACTGATAAGGGTTATGCCCAATACTCCGGCTTTGGTTAGGCGGGGCATGAGCGCCCTTTGCAGAAGCGGCGGGGTTACCGATCAGGAATTTGGCGCGGTAATGGATATATTTTCGTGTTTGGGCAAGGCGGAGGAAGTTAAAGAAAGCCTTATGGATTGTGTCGTAGGGATATCGGGAAGCAGTCCGGCTTATGTATATATGTTTATCGAGGCTTTGGCCGACGGTGCCGTGGCAAAGGGTATGGATCGGAATCAGGCATATCGATTTGCGGCCCAGGCTGTGCTGGGTTCTGCGGAAATGGTATTGGCTACGGGAAAACATCCGGGGGTACTTAAGGATATGGTGTGTTCGCCGGGGGGAACTACCATAGAGGCAGTTTGCTCTTTGGAAGGCAGCGGGTTTAGAAATGCTGTTATTGAAGCGGTTAAAGCGGCGACGGAAAAATCGATATCGATGGGTAAAAAGTAATGGTATTTAAAGAAAAGACAATCGGCACGGAAAGAATTTATGAGGGTAAAATACTGTCCCTGCGCAGGGATAAGGTCGTAGCGAAAGCGAACCAGATATCCTATCGTGAAATTGTTGAACATAGCGGGGGCGCGGCCATAGCCGCTTTGACAAAGGATGATAAAATGGTCCTTGTAAAGCAATATCGCAGGGCCGCCGATAAGATAATTTTGGAAGTACCTGCAGGCAGGATTGATGAATCCGAGAATCCGCTCCATGCGGCAAAAAGAGAGTTGAAGGAGGAAACCGGGTATACGGCCAATAAAATTCAACATCTTGCATCTTTTTATTCCTCTGTCGGTTATTCCGAAGAAAAGATTCATCTGTATCTGGCCTTTGAACTGATAGCAGGGAAACCGGAATTCGATAGCACGGAAGCTATTGAAATTCTTGAATACGATGTGAAAACCCTTAAAAAAATGATTTTCTGCGGTGATATCATCGATGCAAAGACTATTGCGGCGATCCTGCTAACTGCTGCAAAAATGGGCATATAAATGCTTCTATGAAGCAACCGCCTAAAATCAATAAAGATAAGATCATGAAAAGATAAATGTAGCCTGCAGTATTACTGAACAGGTTTTTTCCGGCTCTAGCAAAATGTTCTGACAGAATTGAAAACGACATGGATAAGGATGCCACGGTTCCGCACAGAAATGCAGGGATAAACAGAAGGTTTTGAGGCATCAGTGTCATCGTCACCATGCTGATTCCTTTTACGCCCATGGTTTCGATGAAAAGGGCAGATGAAAAACCCAAGGCAGCACCTTTATATGACAGAATTAACAGTGCAAGCGGAAAGCCGACGACTGTGAAGCCCGCTATTGCGATGACAAAAATTAGAATGAGATTTACGACAAGGGAATCGAAAAACACATGAGGCAGGTTTATGCCCGACAGATCTGTTACAAACAGCGTCGTATCAAGAAACGATTGGATGCTGACCCTGTTTTCAGGGGATAGAAAACTTTCCATAAATACCCCGGCAGATATTCCTAGCAGGAAAAAGAATATTGCCGTCATTATAATAGGCAGGTTGTGGAATATAAACCATATGGCGCCTTTGTGCAGGTTTGTTTTCATATTTTACTCCGCCGTAACAGTTTTGAGTGCTTTATAAAAGCTATGTCCAATCTTCACCGGTTATGACAGGCCGAAAAATATTATTGTATTATTTGCATCTTAGGGATATACTGAAATGACACGAAAAGGGCAAAGAAAGGTAAAACCATGGAACGATATCTTCTGCATTTTTCAGAATATATGCAAAAAGAAAAAGCCAAATCAGACAACACAAGGTTGGCATATCAAAGAGATCTTTCCGATTTCGGGCGCTTTTTGAAGAATAAGGGCATTTTAGATGTTGAGGACATTAACAACACAGAGGTGGTAGCCTATTTACTTAAATTAAAGAAGGATGGCAAGGCTGTTGCCACGATTAACCGGAGACTGGCCTCCTTGAGAGCATTTTTCGATTATCTATCGGCGAAGGGTTTTATTTATCATAATCCGGCCGAAGGCATTAAGTCCCCTAGGGTAGAGCGAAAAAGCATTGAATACCTTACCGTTTCGGAGGTGGAATTACTCCTTGGCCTGCCTGATAATACCGTAAGAGGCGTGCGTGACAGAGCCCTCCTTGAGCTTCTTTATGCGTCAGGCATGAGGGTAAGCGAGATTGCAGGGGCAAACATGGGTGATTTGAACCTCCGCATAGGATTTATAATCTCGGGTGAAGATCATGGAAAAGCAAGAATAATTCCCCTTGGCCGTCCTGCAAGGGCGGCTTTGGAGGCCTACTGTTACGATGCAAGATCGAAGCTCATAAGGGAAAAACAAGAGGATCAAAAGGCTCTTTTTGTGAACTATAACGGCAGGCGTTTAACCAGGCAGGGCATTTGGAAATTGATCAAGGAATACGGTAAAAAATGCAGTCTTGCCGAAAAGCTGACACCTCAAATTTTAAGAAATTCATTTGCAGTTCATATGATTCAAAACGGTGCCGACCTTAAATCGCTGCAGGAGCTGCTTGGACATGAGGATCTGACAGCGACACAGATATTCCTGGGTGTTACCAAAAATCATATCAAAGACGTTTACGATAAAACCCATCCAAGAGCATAATGAATCACTTCAGACGGAAAAAATGTTCTTGCATAATGAAAACCCCCATGCTACAATGATTAGCGGTGTAATACGGACGGTCCGCTGGATGTAAACCCGAGGAAGGGGATCTAAGAACGTCTTTGGAGAGAGGAGGTACCCGGATGGATATCATGAAGGTCATAGAGCGGGACTATATGAAACAGGAAGTCCCTCATTTCGGGGTCGGGGATACGGTTAAGGTTCATATCAAAATTAAAGAAGGCAGCCGCGAGAGGATCCAGGTTTTTGAAGGCTTTGTTCTTAAGTTGCAAAACGGCGGTCTTGGACAGACATTTACTGTCAGAAGGATTTCTTCGGGGGTGGGCGTCGAAAAGACGTTCCCTGTACATTCACCGAGAATTGATAAGATTGAAATAGTCAGAAAAGGCGATGTCAGAAGGGCAAAGCTTAACTATATGCGAAAGAGAACCGGCAAAGCTGCTAAAATTAAAAGTAAAGAGTACAGGTAAGAAAAGCAAAATCAATTTTTGCTTTAAAAATTCGGTATAGTCAATTCGGCTATGCCGTTTCTTTTTCTTTCCTGATTTTTGACGGCCATCGCTGCAGCTAAGCTATTTTTACTATAATTGATGAGGTAAGGGAGTTTATGAAAATGGATCATATTAATTGGTACCCGGGACACATGAAAAAAACCGGGGAAATGATCCGCTCCGGTATAAAGGCGGTCGATGCGGTCATAGAAGTAATCGACGGAAGAATCCCCGTTTCCAGCCGCAACCCGGACATCTTCAGGTTTTGTTCCGGAAAGCTCCATATAATAGTTCTTAACAAAAGTGATCTTGCCGATGAAGCGGCCGGGGAAGAGTGGGTATCATATTTTCAGAAGCGGGGAATATACGCATTTCAAATCAATGCCGTATCCGGTGCGGGTATAGCCCGTGTATTAAAACGGCTCGAGTCCTTTGAGAGGATAAGAAATGAAGGAAGGGTAAGATTTAAGCCGTTAAGGATTATGGTTGTCGGAGTTCCGAATGTAGGGAAGTCGTCTTTAATAAACAGGCTCGCGGGAGGCAGGAAAGCCATGACAGGGAACCGGCCTGGGGTAACCAGGGGAAAACAATGGTTGACTTTGGAAAACGGCATGCAGCTTCTTGATACACCGGGAATGCTTTGGCCTAAATTCGAAGATAAAAGAATTGGACTTTATCTGGCTTTTTGCGGGTGCATCAAGGATGAAATCCTGGATATACCTGCCTTGGCTTTAGAATTGATCGAGGTGCTGATCGCAAACAATAAGGGGGCCCTGTCGCACCGTTATGATTTGGACGGCACGGGACAATCATCTTTGGATCTTATGGGTAAGATTGCACTAAAGCGGGGGTTTTTACTGCCGGGCGGTCGCATCGATTATGAAAGGACGGGATCCATGCTTCTTGATGAATACAGAAGCGGCAAAATCGGCAGATTCACCCTGGAAAGGGTGAAGGATCACAAAGAATGAACAAAGAAAAAGAACTCTTTTTGAAGAAGAAGCTTCGCATAATGAAAGAATACGAGAAAGCGCTCTACGAAAAGGGCATCCGTTTTATAGCCGGTATTGATGAGGCGGGAAGGGGTCCCCTTGCAGGGCCTGTGGTAGCTGCTGCTGTCATACTTCCCGAGGATTTTGATGTTTTAGGCATAGACGATTCAAAAAAGCTGTCAGAGAAAAAAAGGGATCTGTTTTACGAGGTCATCAGGCAAAAAGCCGTTGCATTCAGTATCGGCACAGCAGATCATGCAACAATAGACAGCATTAATATTCTGCAGGCTACGAAGGCGGCGATGAAAGAGGCAGTGCAAGGATTAGAGGCTATATGCACAGTAGAGCACCTGCTTTTAGATGCTGTTCTTCTTAATGGCGTGACTATACCCCAAACCTCCATAATTAAGGGGGATACGAAAAGTTTATCCATTGCGGCGGCGTCTATTCTTGCTAAAGTAACAAGGGATAGAATGATGAAGGATTTCCACAGGCTTTATCCTGCTTATGGTTTTGATCACAATAAAGGCTACGGTACAAAATTCCATTTTGAAAGCATTGAAAGCCACGGGATATGCAGGATTCATCGCATATCCTTTCTCAAGAAGAAATATGGCGCTAAATATCTCGATTTGCAGTTAGATGTCGGGGAGGCCCCAAGGTGATTCAGGAAGCAGATTATCATTGACAAATGATTGTTTTTAGTTAAAATTAAACTATTAAAGTTAATAAGGATGCACAGATCGGGAGGAGTACCAGGTAACCCTTTTACAGAGAAGAGGCTGTCAGCTGAGAGGCTTCGAAGAAGGTGCGGGGGAACGTCGCCTGGGAGCATCATTTAAATAAGTGCTGCTGTTGCTGTTATCATAACAGTGCCGGCAGAAATAAGGTGGTACCGCGGATATTCCGTCCTTATGCAGATCTGCATGGGGATAATTTTTTTGTAACATAAAAGGAGAAGCCATGGGTAAAAATTTAGCAAAGACATACGATCCCAATGATTTTGAGGCGAGGATATATAAACTGTGGGAATCTAACGGTGCATTCCGGGCAAAGGGGGATGACAGTAAAAAGCCTTTTACCATTGTGATGCCTCCCCCCAACATCACAGGGCAGCTTCACATGGGGCACGCTTTGGATCATACCCTTCAGGATGTTTTGATAAGATGGCGAAGAATGCAGGGTTATGATGCCCTTTGGCTTCCGGGCAGCGATCATGCCAGCATAGCCACGGAGGTAAAGGTTGCGGAGAAAATCCTTGATGAAGAGGGTAAAACTAAGGAAGAATTGGGAAGAGAGGAATTCATTAAACGCGCCTGGGAATGGAAGAAGCTGTATGGAGGCAAAATTACCGAGCAATGCAGAAAGCTTGGGGATTCCTGTGACTGGTCAAGAGAGCGCTTCACCATGGATGAAGGCTGCAACCGCGCCGTCACGGAATTCTTTGTCAGCCTGTATGAAAAGGGACTCATTTATAAAGGTAATCGCATAATAAACTGGTGTCCTTGCTGCGGCACAACGCTATCAGAGGCGGAGGTTGAGCACAAAGACAGGGCAGGTAAATACTATTATATCCGCTATCCGGGTGAGGATGGAGGGGAAGGTATAGTTGTAGCTACATCTAGACCTGAAACCATGTTTGGGGATGTGGCGGTGGCAGTCCATCCGTCTGATAAAAGATATCGGTCCCTTATCGGCACAAACGTGATGCTTCCTCTCACCGGCAGGGTTATTCCGGTTATTTCCGACAGCTATCCTGATCCCTCAAAAGGCACAGGGGCTGTTAAGATTACCCCCGCTCATGATCCTAACGATTTCGAGGTTGGAGAAAGGCACGGTCTTGATCAATTAAGCTGCATAGATAAAGATGGCAAGATGACTGAATTGGCATTGGATTATGCCGGAATGGATCGCTATCAATGCCGCAAAGCCTGGGTGTCCCGCCTGACTTTGGAAGGATGTCTGGTTAAGGAGGAGGATATGGATATACCTGTGGGAGAATGCTACAGGTGCAACGATTCTATAGAACCGATGTTGTCGGAACAATGGTTTGTGCGGATGAAAGAATTAGCGATCCCCGCAATGGAAGCGGTTTATAAAGGAGATCTGATCCATGTGCCTGGCCGCTTTGAAAAAATCTACCTTCACTGGCTTGAGGAGATCAGGGATTGGTGCATCTCAAGGCAATTATGGTGGGGGCACCGGATACCTGCATATTATTGCCGAAGCTGCGGTGAGATGATGGTGGCAAGGGAAGCCCCGAAAAACTGTACAAAGTGCGGCAGCGGGAAAATCGAACAGGACGAGGATGTGCTGGATACCTGGTTCAGCTCGGCTCTTTGGCCTTTTTCCACCCTTGGCTGGCCTGAAAAGACAAAGGACCTTGAACATTTTTATCCCACTGATGTTTTAGTGACGGGGTATGATATAATTTTTTTCTGGGTAGTGAGAATGGTATTTTCTGCGATGGAGGTGATGAATAAAGTTCCATTTAAGTATGTATATGTCCATGGTCTTGTTCGGGATGCCGAGGGCCGGAAAATGAGCAAATCTCTTGGAAATGGCATAGATCCTTTGGAGGTAATAAAGGAGTACGGGGCGGATGCTTTGCGCTTCATGCTTACAACAGGCATAAGTCCGGGCAATGATCTTCGTTTCAAAATGGACCGTCTTGAATCCTGTCGGAATTTTGCAAATAAACTGTGGAATGCTTCACGTTTTGTTATCATGAACCTTGCAAAGGAGGACGGGACTTCAGGGTCTGTTGAAAGGGAATATTCAAATGTTACCGCTGATCTGAAAGCAGAAGACAAATGGATTATTTTAAAAACAGGCGAGGCGATACGGGAAGTCACTGAGAATATGGAGCGCTTTGAATTGGCTCTTGCAGGGCAAAAAATTTATGAAGTGATTTGGAATGAGTTTTGCGATTGGTATATAGAACTGGTAAAGCCCCGGTTGTACGGCGATGATGCGGCGGATAAAAAAGCAGTGCGCGCCGTTCTTGTATATGTGTTATCGGACATGCTGTGTTTGCTTCATCCCTTCATGCCTTTTATAACTGAGGAAATCTGGAATTCGCTTCCGGGGAAAAAAAATCTGCTGATAGGGGCAGAGTGGCCGGCTGCGCACAGTTGTGAAGCCTTTGAAAATGATGCCGCCGATATGGGGCTTGCTATGAATATCATTCGCAGCATTCGTAATATCAGGGCTGAAACGGATGCTGCACCCTCCAAAAAACTGCGCGTCCTGATTCTGGCGGGGGATAGGCGGGAAAACGTAAAGCATGTTGAAAATCACATTGTGAATTTAGGGAACCTTTTCGGAATTCACTATGTGACTGATAAAAAAGATGTGCCCGATGAAGCCATGTCAGATGTGATCGACGGGCTTGAAATATTTATTCCTCTTGAGGACCTGATAGATTATAAGGCGGAGCATCTTCGCCTTTCTAAGGAACAGATGCGTCTTAAGGAAACTATAAAGATGATTTCCGCTAAGCTTGATAAGCCCGGTTTTATTAAAAAGGCACCAGCAAGTATTGTAGACGGTGAACGGAATAAATTGGAGAAGTGCAAGGACATGTTAGAAAAGGTGGAAAAAAGAATTCTTGTCGTGGAGACAAAACTGCAGTGAAAACGATAAGCTATGAAGATATTCTTGATCGAATCCACAGCTTTCAAAGGCATGGCAGCCGTCTTGGCCTTGAACGTATGACAGTGCTGATGAAGCTTCTTGGAAACCCTCAGGACAAAATGAAGATCATTCATGTAGCAGGCACCAACGGTAAAGGGTCTGTTTGTCGCTATTTGACTTCTGTCCTTTCAGCAAATGGGTACAAAGTCGGACTGTATACCTCTCCCTATCTTGAAAGGTTTACGGAGAGGATAGAATTTGACGGTAAAGAGATCTCAGAAGATGATTTGATTGAATGCTCTTTGACAGTTTTTAAAAAAATAGAGAAAATGATAGAAATGGGCTATGATTCCCCTACGGAATTTGAATTAATCACGGCGATCGGATTTGTATATTTTAGTCGGCGCCCTATGGATTATTTGGTTTTGGAGGTAGGTTTAGGAGGCAGGGGTGATTCAACAAACATAATTAAAAAGCCTTTAGCTACTGTTTTCACATCCGTCTCTTTGGACCACATCGATGTGTTGGGAAATACAACCCGTGAAATAGCTGCTGAAAAGGCCGGAATTATTAAAGATGGCAGTCCGGTCATCTCCGGCGTGAAGGATGAACCTGCCGCCGCTGTCATTCGAAAGACTGCAGAAGATAAAGGCTGTGCATTTTACGATGCCGGCCGCATCAGATGTTTCAACGTGGCAAAGTCCCTTGAAGGATATTCATTTTTCCTTGAAAGCGGGATAGTAAGGCATAAAAAGATATGCCTTTCAATGGCGGGGATGCATCAGATAGAGAATGCAACCTTGGCATTATGCGTGATTGAAGTGTTGGCTAAAGGGAATATTATAAAGGCAGACCCGGAAAAAATTCTTTCAGGTATGAGAAACAGCAGACAGGCAGGCAGGCTGGAGGTGCTCAGGGAAAGGCCGTATTTTATCATAGACGGCGCTCATAACGAGGCCGGTGTTAAGGCTTTGAGCAAAGTGATAAACGAACATTTCCCGGGCAACAGAGTACTGCTTGTGGCAGGTGTGCTGGCAGATAAAAAGGTGGATAGCCTGCTTGCCGGTTTTTTGGGGATAAGCTGTAAAATGATTGCTACGGAGCCGGACAGCAAAAGGAGCCTGCCGGCGGAAAAATTGTGCACTCTGGCGTTGGATGCCGGATTAGATTGCATAGGCTTTTACAATCTTAGAAACGCATTTTATTATGCTTTGAAAGAATCAAAAAATTATGATGTAATTGTATTTTCCGGATCTATTTATTTAATCGGAAGAATCAGGGAGATGTGTAAAAATGAAGTCTGATAAAGTGTTGCTCATTTATAATCCCAGGGCCGGCAGCGGCCTTTTCAAAAGCAGTCTGGACAGGATATTGGAGCTGTTCCAAAATGAAAAAAAGTTTGTGGTTCCCGTAAGGACCGACAGTCCTGATCTTCTAAACGATGTGGTCAAAGAGACAAAGAAGATCGAGTTTGAAAAAATAATTGTTGCAGGCGGTGACGGTACTATTCATGCGGTGGTGAATGCCATGATAAATAACGATGTGGATTTGCCTTTGGCAATATTTCCTTCAGGTACAGCCAATGATTTTGCCTACTATTTCGACATTCCGCATAATATAGACGGCATGGTGAATATTGCTCTTGGGGATAACTACACGCTGTGCGATGTGGGGAAAATAAACGAGAAATATTTTATCAATGTAGCTGCCATGGGCTTTCTTGTCGATGTGAGCCAAAAGACTGATCCCGATGTGAAAAATACATTGGGAATAATATCATACTATCTTAAAGGCGTAAGTGAATTTCCGAAACTTCAGCCCCTTCCGATTACAATCCAAAGCAAGGAATATTCAGGCAGTGAAAGAATGTATTTTATGCTCGTTATGAACGGCAGATCTGCGGGCGGGTTTAAAAGGGTTGGGGCTCATGCGGAAATAAACGACGGCCTGCTTGATGTGTTGGTTTTCAGAGAGCTGCCTCTTACGGAGCTTCCTGTATTGTTGTTGAATTTCATGCAGGGCCATCATGCGGAAAACAAGAATGTCTTGTATTTTAAAACGGACAGTCTGTATGTAGAATCAGAGGTCGCAATCAGCACCGATATGGACGGTGAAAAGGGGTGCAACTTTCCTTTGAGCATCTCCTGCATACCAAAAAAATTGAGGATAAATACGCAAAGAGAGAACATGGAGGGATCGAACTGGTGAGTTATTTTCTTGGTACAACCGATGAATATGATGCGCTTGTTAACATGTTTATGCGCTATGGCCTTGAATTTTCTGTGGAGGAGCCTCTGCCCACCGATTTGATTCAATGCTGGAAGGGCGAGGATGAAAAGGGTGTACTTATAGGGGGCTGTGTGCTGGCTATGAGGGGCGGGGAATATATCATTGACGGTATAGCCGTCATACCCGGGCACAGGCATAAAAAAATTGCAAGCCGTCTGATGAATCTGGCCCTGGAGGAAGTTAAAAAAAGAAAAGGCGAAAGGGTGTATCTGGTTGCAAAAGCACCGGAATTTTTTAAGAAAATAGGATTTAAGGTTATTGAATTTAAGGATGTGACGAAGCTTTTTGACTGTCGATCCTGCCCCCAATTCCAAAAATCATGTTTCCCGGAAGTTATGATGCTGACCCTGTAACATATACCACCCCCCGCGCCCATAGATATAGTAGAGGGTGTGCCGTGGGGGGGGTTTTATGCTTGCATTCAAAAATGTAATCGCATTTTCCGGGGCTTATATCGCCTTTGTGATGGGGTCGGGATTCGCCTCCGGTCAGGAGGTGCTGCAGTTTTTCAGCTATTTCGGCCTTTGGGGAAGCGCAGGTGCCGGTATCGTGGCTTTATCTGTATTTGCCATTTCATCTGCCAATGTGATGGCGGATGGTAAGAGCCTGTCCTGTTGCAAAAGGCAGGACATTGGTATTTATCGCTTCTATTGCGGAAACAGAATCGGGGCTTTCTTTGAGTGGACTGTGCCTATAATAATGTTTTTGTTTCTGACCGTTATGCTTTCAGGGGCAGGTGCTGCTTTTAACGAATATTACGGCATCCCGGCTCTTGCCGGAAGGATCGTCATGGCTACCTTCGCATATATCACTGTGGCATCAGGGTTTCGCCGTTTAGTCAGCATGATAGGACCTTTAGGTATAGGAATTCTAATCTTTGTTGCCCTTATCAGCTTGTTTTCTGCCATAGAAAATCAGGAGGGATTATATGCAGCCGATGAGCATATAGAAAAGGCACTGAATCCGAATATGATGTTTACCGGGAGCTTCTGGCTTTCAGGCCTGCTTTATGCATCGTTCAATCTCGTTACGGCTTTGCCTTTTTTAGCGGGCATGGGAAAGCGATCAAACAGCAAAAAGGAGGCGGCGGCTGCAGGAGCACTTGGCGGTGCATCCTATGCGGCAGGGGCAATACTTTTAAATTTAGCTTTATTGGCCAATCTGCCCTCGGTGCTTCACAAAGAGATACCCTTTTTATGGATTGTCCGGGATATCGAGCCGGCTATGGGGGCTGTCTATTCGATAATGCTGCTGGCGGGAATCTATACGACTGCTGCTCCGATGCTGTGGTCCATCTGTGATTTGCTGAAAGAAGACAGGGAGGGAACAGGTTATTTGCCTACTGCTTTGCTCATCGTTTCGTTAGCGGTACCGGCAGGACATCTTCCC
This sequence comes from uncultured Oscillospiraceae bacterium, assembly GCA_964530755.1. Classification (GTDB taxonomy): domain Bacteria; phylum Bacillota; class Clostridia; order Peptostreptococcales; family Anaerovoracaceae; genus CAYRNC01. Next base: position 12,971 of record CAZHBR010000009.1, read on the forward strand.
TTCAGCGCGTTAGTGGCTATGCTATATCCGTCTATAGGAGTATTTGGAACCTTCCTCCTTTTTTGCATGCTGCGCAGGAAACTTGTTGACATGGCGTTTACCGGGATCGGATGAGTTCAAGGCGCAGCCATAACCTTCGGTTATTATGGTATACTATAGATAAATATTATGAAAGAAAGAAGGCGAGTTGCATGGCCGTATCCTACGCTTATGCGGTGCCTCATCCGCCACTGATAATACCTTCTGTGGGAAGAGGACAAGAAAAAGAAATACAAAATACTATAAACGCTTATGAAAAGGTGGCCTTGGAGATTGCCGAGGCTAAACCCGACACTGTCGTTATTGTAACGCCCCATTCTGTGCTCTACAAAGACTATATTCACATTTCTCCCGGGAAAGAGGCTGCCGGAAATCTGCGCCGCTTCGGCAGCAGGGAAGTTTTAAGTACAGCATACGATCATCGGCTTGCAGAGGAAATCGGTTGGGCTGCAGTCGACAAAGGAATTGCCGCAGGTTCTTTGGGGGAAAAGGACAAGTCTTTGGATCATGGTTTTCTTGTGCCTTTCTGGTTTATTAACCGTCACTGCAAAGACGTCAAGACGGTGAGGATATCTGTTTCAGGCTTGTCATATGTTGAGCATTACCAATTCGGAAAGTGCATATCCTCAGCCGTAAATTCTCTAGACAGAAAAGCGGTGCTCGTGGCAAGCGGGGACCTTTCGCACAGGCTTTTGAACGAAGGGCCCTATAGCTATGCTCCTGAGGGGCGTGAATTTGATACGGCTATAACGGAAGCCTTGGCAGAGGCTGATTTTTTAAGAATGCTGTCTTTTGATGAAGAGTTTTGCGATGCTGCAGCAGAGTGCGGGCTTAGACCGTTTCTTATTATGGCCGGTTGCCTTGACGGCAAATCCGTATTGCCGGAGCTTTTATCGTATGAAGGGCCCTTTGGAGTCGGTTATTCAGTCAGCAGATTTAAAGTGCTGTCCTCTGATGACAGCAGGCATTTTGATAGTATCTTTTTAAATGATGTAAAGAAGAAGATAGAGGGGATCAGGAGGGATGAAGATGAGTATGTAAGTCTTGCAAGGGCCTCTTTGGAATCCTATGTCCTCCATAAAAAGAAAATAAAAGCCGCCGATCTTCCTTCCTCTCTCACCGATCAAAAAGCGGGGGTTTTCGTTACCTTAAAAAAAGAGGGACGTCTAAGAGGCTGTATAGGAACGATTTCCGCAACAAAGGACTCTGTCGCTGCGGAGATCATTAATAACGCCATAAGTGCCGGAACAGGTGACCCCAGATTCGATCCTGTAATCGCCTCTGAATTACCTGATCTTGTATACAGCGTCGACGTTCTTGTCGATCCGGAACTGATAGCCTCCATGGAGGAGCTTTCGCCCGATGAATACGGTGTGATTGTAAGTAAAGGAGCCAGAAGGGGATTGCTGCTGCCTAATCTGGAAGGTGTGAATACTGCGAAACAGCAGGTGGAAATAGCCTTGCAGAAGGCCGGAATAAAACCCCATGAAAATTATAGATTGGAACGGTTTAAGGTGGTGCGTCATACATGATTTGTAAAATATGTCCCCATGCATGCGATATGGAGGAGGGTGACATCGGTTTTTGCGGCGCAAGAGAAAACCGGCAAGGTGTGATCGTTGCGAAGAATTACGGTGAGATCACAGCCGTCAATTTGGATCCGATAGAAAAAAAACCCTTGTATGAATTTTATTCCGGAAGCATGATACTTTCTGTTGGAAGCTATGGATGCAATTTAAGATGCTCATTTTGTCAAAATTACAGGATATCCATGGCGGATGACAACACGATGGGATCCTGTGTCCGGATAAGTCCGCGACAGTTGATAGACAAGGCAGAAGAATTAAAAACAAAAGGAAATATCGGCATCGCCTATACTTATAACGAACCTTTGATAGGTTATGAATTCGTTATGGATGCCGCGAAATTGGCAAAAGCGGCAGGGTTGAAAAATGTTGTCGTAACAAACGGGTATGTGGAGGAGAGGCCGTTAAAAGCACTTCTTCCTTATGTGGATGCTTTTAATATCGATTTAAAGAGTTTTTCTGATGATTTCTATAAAAAGATTGAAGGAGATTTAAAAACGGTAAAAAACAGCATCGTTTCTGCAGTTTCTGCCACCCATGTGGAAGTGACCACGTTAATTATTCCTAAGGAAAATGATAGCTGCGAAGAGATGTACGACCTTTCAAGGTGGTTGGCTTCTGTCGATAAAAAAATACCCTATCATATATCCCGCTTCTTTCCAAGCTACCTTATGAGTGACAGGAAAGCGACGGAGAAGAAAACCATGTACAAACTGGCAGAAATAGCAAAAGAATCCCTTGATAACGTATATCTAGGGAATATGTGATTTCAACCGATTGAAATAATCGTTCAGTTTTACAGGACCAAGAAGAATTTCCCTGCCGACATATAGTGTGCCGTCCATTCTGGTAAGATAGCACCATTTGACGAGAGAAATGGAACCCTCCGCGATTTCTATGGCTGTTATGCATCTTTGGTGAACGCAGCTGCCCGAATTGAAATACGGAATATCGGGGGGCTCAGAGAAAATCGAACGATGGGTATGTCCGGCTATCAGCATTTTATTTTCCTTTTCTGCCCAGCGGGACAGAATAATCTCGACCCATTTTTTCCGATCGTTGTTCTTTGCTGCACTTGTAGGGTCGTTTATACCGATCGTTTCAAGGGGCCGCCAA
>CAZHBR010000010.1:0-15401 GCA_964530755.1 uncultured Oscillospiraceae bacterium
ACAGGGTTGCAGCAATCCATATAATATTGATTCCAGAGACTATGACCTGTATTATCCCGCCTATCGATGGAGGTATTGCAAAAAAGATAAAATAAAAGAATTCCTTTTGCGTCATTCTTTGCTGGTTTTTAATCAGAAACACAACTGTGTACATGATAATATAAATGCATATGCCTAACAGAATATAGATATACCGTCCCTGAGCATACACATTATTTTCATCGAAGATAAAATAGATATTGGCAAAAATGCTTGCGACGGATAAAACCGTATTTATGACTACTGGTAGGAATATGGGAAGCAATATTTTGCTTGTACGCGCTTTGTCGCCATAAACATAATAATCGACATAATAGTACCAAAAAATGCAAATAATTGGATTCAAAATATTGTAAAGCACAATTGCCAGTGTATACAATATTGTTATATAACCGCCAGGCTTAGCATTTAAAACCCGCATCCATGAGTCCAAAGCTAATAGAAGTATGCAGACTGATAATAACATCAAAAAAAGCTTCTGATCAAATAAGTAGCGTCCGTCCTGGCTGCGCATGTTTAGGGCAATTACAAACAGGATTGCTATGGCAAAGCAGTTTAGTTCCATATATAGATATATTGGCATTATTATCGTCACCTCTGGCCTAAACAATAATTTACCTTTTATACTCACCAGACACTGTCGTTCACATTTTATCATGTAAAATATTAGAAATCGACTATAAAATACAATCGTCTTCTTTTGATATCCAGTAAGTATTTTGGACTTTAAATTTGCTAATTTAACATTTCGGCTTATTTCAAATAGCGTTTATGACTACTTATATTAACTCGTACCTCCCACAGGGGCCTATTATCTTCCTCCGATATTAAAAAAGGTGACAAGTCCTGATTTCAAGCCACTTCTTAAAAAACAGGTTTGTCACCTCAAGTTGGCGGAGAGCATGGGACTCGAACCCACGGGGCTTGCGCCTTACTCGCTTTCCAGGCGAGCTCCTTAGCCACTCGGTCAACTCTCCGTGTCGTCGTGATGTTTCAAAGGACGCTTATATAATATACAATAATTATAATGAAAAATCAACGTTTTTTTGTTGTTTTACGGCATAAACGCGCTAAAAAGCCTGCTGCTACAGCCGTTATGCCGTTAACAGCAGGCATGCTGTCTAACTATTTTTTTACTTTTGGAAATACGTGAATAACCTTCGTCGGGCAAACCCTGGCACATAAAGTACAATTGGTGCACTTCGTATAATCGATCACCGCATGATTATCGATCACATGAATCGCATCGAATTTACATGACTTCTCACACATTTTGCATGCGATGCAGCCAATACTGCAAATCGATTTAGTGACAGCAGGTTTATTTGTTGCGCTGCATCCCACAACAACCCTTGTCTTGTTTGGAACCATTTCAATGAGCTTGTTGGGGCATGCCTTGGCGCATAGACCACAGCCGATGCATCTGTCACGATTTACAACGGCAATGCCGTTTTCAATAGAAATAGCGCCATAATCGCAGACCTTGACGCAATCACCAAAACCCAGGCAGGCTTTATCGCATGAGCTTCTGCCTCTATAAAAAAGCTTATTGGCTGTACAGTTCTGATAACCCTGATAGTCCATGGCATAACTTGTTTTTTCTCTGCTTCCTGAGCATTTTACAATAGCTACCTTGGCCTGGGCCCCTTCAAATTCAACCCCTAAAAACTCGCTCAATGCCAGGGCCACTTTATCTCCCCCGGGAGGACAGGAGTTAATAGGCATAGTGGGATCAGCTGCAAGGGCGTTTGCGTAGTCCGCACAACCTGCATAGCCGCATGCACCGCAGTTCGCTCCCGGCAGGATTTCTAAAATTTTTGTGGCTCTTTCATCTACCTTAACGGCCATAAATTTAGCAGCTATAGTGAGTATAATTCCGGACAGGAGGCCGATTCCAACTACTATTCCAACAGGTATTGCAAATTGCATTATTCAGTCCTCCTTTCCTAAAGTCCGAAAATGCCATCTATGACACCGGCAAAGCCCATAAATGACAATGATACAATTGATGCTGCCACCAGAATTGATGGGACGCCCTTAAATGTAATCGGGAAGTCGTTATTCTCAATGCGTCGCCTTACACCGGCAAACATAACCATGGCCAGCATAAAACCCGCTCCCGCTCCGAATGAATTGACAAGGGATTGGATATATGTATAAGTTTCATCGATGTTGAGTATACATACACCCAGCACGGCACAATTTGTCGTAATCAAGGGCAGATACACGCCCAGGCCTTTATGAAGAGCAGGAAGGTGCTTCTTCATGGCAATTTCAACCAGCTGCACCAGCGCCGCAATCACCAGAATAAATACTATAGTCTGTAAATACTCAATGCCAAGACCCGCTAAAAGTCCCATATATATCGGATATGTAACGGCGGTGGCGAGTACCATGACAAATATTACAGCAAGACTCATACCTACCGCAGAATCAAGTCTTCTTGAAACGCCAAGGAATGGACAAATGCCTAAAAACCTTACCAGCACGAAGTTATTTGTAAGTACTGCACCCATCATGATAATTGCTAATTCAGTCATTACTCACACCCCCCTTTGCCCGCTGAAGAGCATCCATTTGCGGAGGGACAGCCTTCACATCCGAAATCTTTCTTTTTAATCGCTCTGCCCCTGGAAATGTAGTTAATCAGGGCTACAAGGCATCCATAAGTGAAAAATGCCCCGGGTGCCAGCATAAAAATTGCCATCGGGTCAATTATATCTGCGGTAAAATTAAATCCGAACCAACCGCCGGAACCGATGATTTCCCGAATTGAACCCATCAAAAACAGGGCAAATGTAAAGCCGACTCCCATTCCGAAACCGTCTACCGCAGAATCAACAACTGAATTTCTGTTTGCGAACATTTCTGCTCTTCCTAAAATAATGCAGTTTACAACGATCAGCGGAATAAACAACCCAAGAGCCTCATTTATCGCGGGGGCAAATGCCTGCAACAAAAGACTGACTACTGTAACAAAACCTGCAATAACCACTATGTAGCAAGGAATTCTGACTTTATCCGGTATCACACTTTTCAGCATCGAAATAACTATATTAGAGCAGATGAGCACCGCCATAGTAGAGACGCCCATACCCAGCCCGTTCACAGCAGATGTAGTGACGGCCAAAGTCGGGCAAGTCCCTAACAACAGCACTAATACAGGATTTTCTCTTATTATTCCGTTTTGGAGCAAGGTCAGTTTATTCATTATCTGCCACCTCCTACCTTTTCATATTGCTTCAGAGAAGTCTCGACTGCACGAAATATGGCATCTGAGGACAATGTCGCGCCTGTAACCGCATCAATTTGGGTTTTACCCTCGGCATTGGTGCGGGTTACCGCAGTTTTATCCCTGTACTGGGACAGATAATCCACTGTCATGGCCTTGGTGCCAAGCCCCGGAGTTTCCGTATGATCAGTTACTTTAACCCCGGTGATTTCTCCCCTTTCATCGACGCCTACCATTACCGTTATTTTCCCTCCAAAGCCCTTATCTTGCGCGGTGAAAACATAACCCGTTTTATTATCCGCACCGTAAATTTCCATAATCCCATCGGCTGCATCGGTCTCTATTTCCGTGAAGGCACCTTCGCCGGCAGGGAAAACTTCGCCTCTGGCTATATTGGCATTTTTGATGTTGATCTCATCGATTATTGGCTTTGTGATCTGATAAGTGCCTGCCAAAGCAACGGTAATTACAAGGCAGATCAAAAAAAGTACCAATGTAGGAGCAATCATTTCTTTACGCTCTGTTACCATCATTTTTTGTCGCCTCCTCCATATATTTTGCGCCTCGATAGATTGTCGATATGAGGCGTGAGAATATTCATAAGAAGAATGGCAAAGGATACGCCCTCAGGCAGGGCACCGTTAAGCCTTATGACCATAGTCAGAATCCCACAACCGATTCCGAATATGATTTTACCGTTTCTTGTAAGCGGTGATGTAGAATAATCTGTTGCCATAAAAATAGCTCCCAGCATCACCCCGCCGGCAAAAATATGAAAAATCGCATCTTCTCCCGAAAGCAACGCTATTATAAATACGGTGCCGATAAATGCAACAGGTATTGTCGGCTCAATAACCTTTCTTAAAATTAAATAAATACCACCAATTATCAATGCAAATCCACTAGTTTCCCCAAGCGATCCCCCGACGAAACCCATAAACATATCAAAATTAGAGGGCAAGGTCGCCGGATCTCCGCCAAGATTAATAATACCTAAAGGCGTCGGCCCTGTGACAGCATCTGCTGCCTCTAAGATCCGTTTGGGCAAAGGCCAGGTAGTCATTGGCGTTGCAAAGGACAAAAGAAGCACAATTCTGGCCGTTATCGCAGGATTTGCAAAGTTTTGACCTATGCCGCCAAAAAGCTGTTTTACGATCACTATGGCAACGAAGCAACCGATTACCGCCATCCAATAAGGCAGGCTTGCGGGCAAATTGAAGCTCAGCAGCATGCCCGTTACAATTGCACTGAAATCAGCGACGGTAACATCTTTTTTTGTTATTTTTTCGAAGGCCCACTCAAATACTATGCATGATGCCACGCATGTGACAGTCAATAAAATTGCTCTTGGGCCGAAAATAATTCCCGACATAATGAAAGCCGGTACAAGAGCTATGATTACATCCAGCATAATTCTGGACGTGCTGACATTGTCCGATGTATGGGGAGAGGAGGACACAATAAGACTTCCCTGATAGTAGCGACTCATTATTTTTTCCCTCCTTCCATAACCAATTGCTTGGCAAGCTTGTTCATAAAGCTGAGCTGTTTCTTTGCGGGACATACGTAAGAACACGAACCGCATTCTATGCAGACAGTTACGTTAAGCTTGTTCAAAGCCTCTTTATCCCTTCTATCATATGCTTTAAAGATACTGGTAGGCATGAGCATCATGGGGCAGGCCTTAACACATCTGCCGCAATTGATACAAGCCGTTTCCTTAGGCAGAGTTGCCCATTCTTCATCGAAGGCTAAAATTGCATTGTTGTTTTTAATTATGGGTACCCCGTCGTCAAAGATGGATCTACCCATCATGGGCCCTCCCATTATTATTTTTCTTGGGACCCTTCTGTACCCGTCACAAAAATCGATAAGTTTATTTATAGGTGTCCCTATTACGACCTCAACATTTTTCGGCGATTTTATCGCATTTCCATCCACAGTAATACGCCTTGTCACCAAAGGCATTCCTGTTTCTATGTAACGCTGTATCTCAATGATCGTGCTCACATTTGATACGATTACCCCTGCATCTGCGGGCAATTTGCCGGGATAGACAACCCTGCCGACGGTTTCATAAATGATAACCCTTTCCGCCCCTTGAGGATATACCGACTTTAACGTGAATACCTCTATCTCCGGAGCATCCTCCACCATTAAAGTCAATTTCTTAATAGCAGGTTCCTTGTTAGCTTCAATCCCTAATATAGCCCTTTTGATACCGAGGTACTTCATGGTCGTCTTGATGCCGTTGATGAGAAGCTCGGAATCCTCCATCATTGCCCGATAATCCGAGGTAATATAAGGTTCGCACTCAGCGCCGTTGATTATAAGTGTATCCACTTCATCCAGGTTTTTAGGGTTAAACTTTACATGAGTAGGAAACGCTGCACCGCCTAACCCAACGACGCCTGATTCGCGGACAGCCTTTAAAAAACTATCTTTGTCGTACACCTCCGGCGGGGCTATGCTTTCAAGGTACTCCGGTTTTTTATCCACCGAAATTCCCACCATTAGATCCCATACCCCCGTAGAGTTTAAGGCATGCTCTAAAGATATGACCTTTCCCGATACCCCCGAATGAATCGGAGCGCTGACAAAGGCCTCGCTGTCACCGATTACCTGGCCTACTTTAACCAGATCCCCCACCTCAACCTTAGCCTGGCAGGGGGCCCCGATATGCTGCATCATAGGTATGTACAATTTATCGGGCGCCGGCATTTTCACAGTAGGGCTTTCAGAGGTATTCTTATAATGCTCTACATGAATCGCCGGCAGATGTTTTAAAAATTTCATCTTAAATCACCACTCGCTTTTCTACTTTCTTAGTGCGGCATACGCGACATAGCGATTCCGCTTAACCTTTGGTCTTTTTAACCTAAACCATGATATCATAAAACGAAAATAATAAAAAGCTTAAAATTACTATAATCTTTAAGCTTTTCAAATAATTTTGTTTTTTCGACTAAAAGATTATCGATTTACCTGAATTGTAACTACTTTCAATCGGCTGAACCTTCCGAATTTGCTGAATTTTCAATCCTTAGCGCCTTCCGCACCGCCCCAAACAATTGATCCTTATCTATCACTTTTCTGTGAATGACCGGCTTTGTTTCAAGGCCTCTCAAACCTTTAGGAAGCTGTACACCTGTAGACTTTTCCAGGAGATTTATACATTTAAATCCATCATTTTCCGGCTGCAATCCGATGGCCTTGACCGTACTTTCCGCAAACTTATAGGCGCTGGCAGTGGCTGCAATTAAAACCGGGGTATCATCCTTAGTTTGACTGCGATAATCGCAATAAACCTTATAGGCTACGGCTGTATGGGTATCCAGCAGATATCCGTTATCTTTGTGCATCTTGCCCATAACATCCAGGGTTTCATCCTCAAGAGCATAACCTCCATAGAAATTGTTCAACCCTTCTTCAATAAGGCCTTTGACTTCATACCGCTTATTATTCTCTAAGGCAGCCATAAGCCGGCAAATCTCTTCCCCGTCTTCTTCGGAGAGATGATATAACAGACGCTCCAAATTACTTGAAATTAAAATATCCATGGACGGGGAGTTAGTTACAAAGAACTCCCTTTCTATATCATATACACCCGTATTTATAAAATCGGTCAATATTCGATTCCGGTTTGATGCGCATATAAATTTTCTGACCGGAAGCCCCATCCTGTAAGCATAATACGCCGCAAGGATATTGCCGAAGTTTCCGGTGGGTACGGCTATGTTAACGTATCCGCCGCTGTCAACGGCTCCGCGGTCTATCAGTTTTGCATAGGCGTATATATAATAAACAATCTGAGGTATCAATCGCCCTATATTTATAGAATTTGCAGAAGAAAGCAAATAGTTGTTTTCCTCCAGAACCTCTGCTATTTCTTCGCTCCCGAAAATGCGCTTTACCGCTGTCTGGGCATCATCAAAATTTCCTTTAATCCCGAAAACATGTGTATTCTCACCTTCCTGGGTGGTCATCTGCCTTTCCTGTATCGTGCTCACTCCCTGATACGGATAAAAGACTATAATCTCTGTGCCTTTAACATTAGAAAAGCCCTCTAGCGCCGCCTTCCCGGTATCACCCGAAGTCGCTGTAAGTATTGCGATCGTTTTATCAACTTTTTCTTTTTTTAATGCCGTTGTGAGAAGGTAGGGCAGAATTGACAGCGCCATATCCTTGAAAGCCGCGGTTTTCCCATGGTATAATTCCATAAACCAGGCATCTTTCACTTTTACTAAAGGAACGATTTCTTCCGATGAAAACTTATCGTCATAGGCGCTGTTAATACAATAATCCAGCTCTGAATCCGTGTAATCAGTTAAAAACATGGGCAGAATCAAGCCCGCTATCTGCTTATAATCCAAACGTGACAGATCTTTAAAATCCAAGTTCAACTTGGGGATTGTTTCCGGAACGTACAGGCCATTGTCCTTTGCAATTCCTTTAATGATTGCCTGAGCAGAGGTTTTAGTCTCTTTACCCCCCCTGGTACTTTTATATTTCATTTTTGATTTCTGCCTTTCTTTTGCTTAAGGACCATTCTAACAAAATAACCAGGAAAATGCCATAGACAAAAATCATCTTATCCACTATAATGAATAGTGCTTTGATCGGTCCCGTTGGTCAAGTGGTCAAGACGTCGCCCTCTCACGGCGGAATCAGGGGTTCGACTCCCCTACGGGATACCAACACAAAAGCGCCTCAAACCAAGCATTTCCAGTAGGTTAGGGCGTTTTTATTTTTTTGATTTTTGTCATTAATTGGTTTTTAATTGTCCTAATTTGACCTGTTTTGACCTAGTAGGTGTGGGAAATGGTGTGGGAGCTCTTTGCTCGATTGGTCGGAATATAAGGCTTTTTGAGTAATTAAACTTAAGAATAAATGTAGGAATCCATACCACAGGTCTGATGGTGATACTATCCATATAGCAAGGTCGATTTCTTTAGTGACGCAGATGATAGCTGCGTCAGCTGTTTTCTCTAAATCATATCGCAAGGCTGCAATTGTTACCCAATGCCACCGTTCTAAATTCAGCTCTAATCCATTGCATAAATTCAGAAATGCCACAGGTGTTTCTTTATTCAAGCCACTTGCGACAAAGTCTATAATGGTATTATCTTAGTTTGCGCTGCTTATAAAAGATGAAACTTAACCGCCATTCATCCTTGGATATACTTTTATTTCATCTCCTTCATGAAGGACATAATCGATTAATACTCTTTTACTATCGATTGCGACAAAGCCGAATCTAGGTATTTCCCTATGGTCAATCCCTTGTGATTTTAGCGCTTCATCACAGGTGGCTCCTTCAGGTACATCAACCCAACGTTCACTTTCCCCATCCCAAAATTTTTTAGGGTAGTAGGATTTTAATATAATCTTTATTCTCATATCTATTGCCTCCATACCTGTTAATAGTTAAGTTTGAAAGTATGAAAAACATATTTGAAGAAATATCCTCATCAGACAGCTTATAATTTTGATGCTATTTTCATTTTCACCAATCAGACCTTCTTATAATAAAATCATACAATTAATCCAAAGACAAAGCCGGCTAATGTACTAAATATAACTACTAATCCTACAAAGGCTAATGTTTTCTTCCATTTAATCGCACTTGAGATTACAAGAATAGATGGTAATGATAATGCGGGACCTGCCAATAAAAGAGCAAGCGCAGGGCCATCGCCCATACCAGCACCCATTAATCCTTGTATAATAGGAACTTCAGTCAGTGTTGCAAAATACATTAAAGCACCTGAAAAAGCAGCAAAAAGGTTTGTTAATAGCGAATTTCCCCCTAAAATACCTTCAATCCATGCAGAAGGAATGAGTGCCTCATGCCCTGGCCTGCCTAGGAGGAATCCTGCTGTCAGCACCCCGATAAATAGAAGTGGTGTAACTTGCAGTGTATAATCTAAGGTAGACTTAAACCATTCTCCAATTAATTTCTTCTTAAACAGCAGTAATGCGGAAAAAACCACCACGATCAGGAACAAGATGGCCAAATACCATTTTATTGTATAGATTGTGTATAATGCTCCATTCTCTACACCCGGATGACCGAAGTTTGCAAAAATTAAAAAGCCTATCATGGAACCTATGAGAAGCACAATCCTCCAAAGATCGATAGGCTCCTCATCACTCTCTACTGATACGAAAGAATCCATTCGAATTTTCTCTTCGTTGCGAAATAGAAATGCCATAATTAGGCCGATAACCACACTCATAGAGATAGCACCTATGGTCCTAGCTACCCCCATTTCAAAACCCAATACTCGTGCTGTCATGGTAATCGCGATGACATTAATCGCCGGACCCGAATAAAGAAATGCAATGGCGGGACCGAGACCTGCACCTCGCATATAAATCCCGACAAAAATCGGCAACACGGTACAAGAGCACACTGCCAGAACGGTTCCTGAAATTGCCCCCATGGCATAAGCAATAATAAGCGGTGCCGTAGCTCCCATATATTTCATAACCGAATCACTTTTCACAAAGACTGAAATAGCACCGGCGATAAAAAATGCAGGAACCAAACACAAAAGCACATGCTCCCTAGCATAATCACTCATCATCAACACCGCTTCATCAAGACCGGTGGATATACGCCCTAGATTATCGGGCATAAAATAAAATATTAAAAGCACTGCAACAATATAAAGTAGTTTTTTTATTTGTCCTTTTTCTATTGTTTCCATAAACAAAAACCTCCAAAATACAAATCAATTACTTCTTAAGAATTTCTTTGAGTTCATTGACTCCCGGTACTTTACCGTATGCAACTATTTTATTATTAATAATCAATCCCGGTGTTTGCATGATTCCTGTGGCCGCAATTTCCATCATATCCGTTACTTTTATGATCTGACTATCTACACCAAGTTCATCGACTGCCTGTTGCACATTCTCAGTCAGCTTATTGCATTTTGAACATCCTGTTCCTACCACTTTAATGACTATTTTCCCATCAGAATTCAAAGCTTCGGCAATGTTACTATTCTCCGTATTCGTTTCCTCGCAGCAGCCACCATTGCATTCGCATTCTGTTTCTTCGATAATTTCCACATTACAGCAGCCACTATTTTTTTTGTTCCCAAATAGTCCACCCAAAAATCTTCTCTTTTCATTCATGATAAAATCCTCCTCGTAAAATTATTATAGTTATTATTCGTTACCATCACTTCTTAAGTTTTTCCTTGAGCTCGTGGATTTTTAGATCAACAGTCGCAATTACCTTTTTGAATTCCTCATCGCTCTTGCCTGTTGGGTCATCCAGGCCCCAATCTTCTCTGTGTTTTGCCGGTAGGTAAGGACATTCCACGTTACAACCCATGGTAATTACAACATCTACCTCGGGAATTTCGTTAAGAAGCTTGGGATGTTGTGTCTGCTCCATATCGATTTGATATAGCTCTTTCATTATCCTGACCGCATCCTGATTGATCTCAGGCTTGCCTTCCGTCCCTGCCGAATAACTCTCGAACAGATCACTTGCATAGTGTTTGCCCAGGGCCTCTGCGATTTGAGAACGGCATGAATTGTGAACACAGATAAAGGCTACCTTTGGCTTGGAATCATTCATGAAATTTTCCTCCTTAATTTCCACCTAACTGCGGAAACCAGTGCTTTGTGTTATTTGCTATTTTAACTAAAATCAGCATGATTGGCACTTCCGTCAATACCCCGACCGTTGTGGCAAGAGCTGCCGGAGAATCCATGCCGAACAAGGCAATGGCAACAGCGACCGCCAATTCGAAAAAATTAGATGCGCCAATCATTCCCGCCGGTGCTGCGATAGTATGCGATAGCTTCAGCCTCTTACACGCAGAATATGCGATAAAGAATATAAGGAAAGTCTGAATCGTTAAAGGTACTGCTATCAACAAAATGTGTAGTGGATTGCCAAGAATGACTTCCCCCTGGAAAGAAAATAGTAGAATCAACATCAGCAATAATCCGACAGTGGTTGCTCCGTCAAACTTAGGTAGAAACTGATTCTCGAAATAATCCAGACCTTTTTTCTTTGTAAGATGTATCCTTGTTAAAACACCGGCTGTCAATGGAATTACAACGAATAGTACCACGGATAAAACAAGTGTATCCCAGGGAACCGACACATCACTGACTCCAAGTAAAAACTTTACAATGGGAATAAACGCAACTAAAATGATCAGATCATTCGTTGCAACCTGCACAACCGTATATGCCGCATCTCCTTTTGTCAATGTGCTCCATACGAATACCATTGCTGTGCACGGTGCTGCCCCAAGAAGGACTGCGCCGGCCAGGTAATCTTTTGCCAGATCTGCGGGAATGAACCCTTTGAATATTACAAAGAAGAATAATAGCGCAATTCCATACATGGTAAAAGGCTTAATCAACCAATTTGTAACCCATGTAACATACAAGCCTTTTGGATTTTTCCCGACATTTTTAATGCTCTTAAAATCCACCTTCAGCATCATGGGATAAATCATAACCCAGATCAAGATAGCTGTTGGAATGGACACGTTTGCATATTCAAACTGGTCAAAAAATGCAGGTACTCCCGGCAGAAATTTACCAATTAAAACCCCCACTACCATGCAGCCGGCTACCCATAGCGTTAAGTACTTTTGGAAAAATCCTATTCCCGTTGACTTATCGTTGCTCATAATATTTTCTCTCCCATATTTTATTTATCAGCTTCAATGGTATAGGAAGCGATATACTGCTCTGCGTTTTTACCGGGAACCCAGCTTTTGATGATCTCTTTGCTGTTATTCTTGGGAACCATTCGAATGTTTACAAAGCCAGCCTTCCTAAGCATATTTTCGATGCTTCCCACATACTCGGCTCCTGCAATACACCCGGCCATGCTGGCCAGATCATTTTTTACGGATTCCGGTATTTCTGCAGTGGCGACTACGTCAGATATAGAAATTCGCCCGCTGGGTTTCAGTACCCGGTAAGCTTCATGAAAAACCTGCTGCTTTTCTAAGGCCAAATTAATAACGCAATTTGATATAATCACGTCTACTGTTTCGTCAGCCACCGGCAAGTGCTCAATTTCCCCCAAACGGAACTCAACATTTTCATAGCCGCTTTCTTCTGCATTTTTTCTGGCCAGTTTGATCATTTCCGGCGTCATATCCACTCCAATGACATATCCGGAGTTACCTACCTGCTCTCTGGCTAAAAAGGCGTCAAATCCGCCACCGCTACCCAAATCAAGTACTACTTCACCTTCTTTTAGTGCAGCAATAGCAATTGGGTTGCCGCACCCTAAACCCATATTTGATTCAACCGGTGCAGCATCCAGTTCGTTCTCCGAATACCCTAATTGAATCGATGTCTCTTTGACATTCAGTTGTGGACCGTTGCAACTACAACTCCCACTGCAGCATCCTCCGCTGGAACCTCTTAGAGCCACCTGAGAATAGTTTTTCCTGATAAAATCTCTAATCTCTTCTTTATTTTTCAAATGCACAACCTCCTTTACTCTACAGCTCCTTTACAGCAATCAACATCACTGTCAATATCAATAGCAATAGCGGAAGAGTCTATGCGATCAAAGAAATCCTTCACGAGTTCAAGGGTATCCGGGTCGATGGTATAGTGCATCCAGATTCCATCCCGTCTGCCCTTAACCAGACCACTGTCACATAGAATCTTCATATGATAGGAAAGAGTTGACTGGGTTATAGAAAACTCCTCTAAAATCTTGCATGCACACCTTTCGCCCTGAGATAGCATGTCAAATATCTTCACCCTGTTCTCGTCTCCTAAAGCCTTCATTATCAAGGCATAGTTTTTATAATCCTTATTCAAAACCTCATCTCCTTTCCTGTAACATCGATGATCGTCGATATGTTATTATATGCATATACATCGATAGTTGTCAATCCGTTTCGCAATTTATTAAAGAAATTTAAGAACATTAAAATAGCCGTCACTAAATGCGTTATTGCATACAAGATGACGGCGGTCAAACATAAATAACCAGTCCTTTATATCAAGAATCCGTATCCTTTAGATCTGCAGTATTAGCTTCTAATTTTTCTTCATCCTTTATTTCCTCAATTTCAAAATCACAGCAACATGAGCTCTTTTTATCCTTCTTTGATTTCAACCTTGCCAGTAGACCCTTTTTCTCTTTCTGATTTTCCATCACGCTACCCCTTTCTTCTAATACTATAATATGTTGAAAATATATCCGCCAATGACAGCTGTAAGAAAAATTACGATTATAATCGAGGCAACTAATTTCTTTTTGAATATACCTGCCAGCATGCTCATTTCTGGAATGGCCATTCCTGCACCGCCAATAATCAAAGCGATTACAGCCCCAACACTCATCCCTTTCTGCATTAAAGATAAACCGATGGGAATCGCTGTTTCTGCTCTGATATAGAGCGGAATGCCGATTAGCGCTGCAATGGGGATGGCAAATGGATTGTCAGGCCCGGCATACTTTAGCACGAAATCCTCCGGAAGATATCCATAGATGATTGCCCCTATGCCGACACCAATGAGCAAGTAACCTAAAATGCCGTAGAAATCTCCCCATGCTTTCATAAATGCCAATTTTAGTTTAGCCTTGAACGCTTGGGGTACTTCATCATCAGCACGATTACCTTGCTTGATACGCACATTCTTAACAAGTTTCGACATCCCGGATTTTTCGAGGATAATTCCAAATATAATAGCCGCACTAAATACTATGACAAAATATATTAGGGCTACCTTTAAGCCCATTAATGCCAATAACATGGCTATGATGATTGGATTTAGCAAAGGGGATGCGATAACAAATGACATTGTAGCTCCAAAGGGAACTCCAATTTCGAGAAAGCCGAGAGTCATGGGAACCGTTGAACAGGCACAGAAGGGTGTTAGAGACCCAAGGAAAGCCCCCACAAAATTACCCAGAATACCTTTGTTGGACATCCAGGCTTTGATTTTTTCCTGGGGCAAATACATAAGTACTAATGCTACGACTGTACTAATTCCAAGAAACAATATGGTAAGCTCTGCAGCTATTATAATAAAATATTTGGCGGTCTCGATCAATGTGTTCAAAATAGTCACTCCTTATTAGTTTGACTTAATAAACCCTTGTTTTCGAACTGAAGTTACCAGTGTTTCCATTATTCTTTTAATGTCCAACACCATATCTGTTTCATAATCTTTTAACATCTTACCTACGTAATCTGTATACTGCTTCTCAATTCTTTTTATGGCTTCTACGCCTTTGTCTGTAATTCCAACACAGCAAACCCTGCCATCTATGGAGGACCTCTTCCGTAAAACATAACCCTTGCTTTCCACACGATCAATAATTTTACTTGCCCCGCCTTTGGTGACATTCAATGCATTTCCTATTTCCTGAATTGTTATCCCTTCTACATGGAATATCTTTTTCACTGCCATGAATTCAACCAAAGATAGATCGTCGCAGCACTTTCCATCAAAACCCTGGTTACCAAAATACCAGGATAATTCCTGGATTAGATTATATATATCGGATATATTGTTATTCATCATAACTCCTACTTTCATTTATTTTGTTTCCGTTGTAAACTATTATATGCGCACATGGTTTCCATTGTCAACCAAATCAATATGTTGCTCTCTTTTATTTATCTAGATAAAAAGAAAGCTGAATCGTATCACTGGTCCTTTTCCTTGTTCTCAAAAATCTTAGATCGTTTTGTTACCAAAATTGTCATTGAACAATAATTTATTTTTGACGCCCGTTTTGACGCCCGAAGCTACTTTATGGCGCCCAAACTGGCAGAAAGGATGAAATTACAAGTGGTCCATCTGGGTAAAGCGGCAGGAATTTCAAAGGAACGTATTTTTCATCCTCTGAATCGAGATACTCATCAAATTTGCCAGAATATACAACAATAGAGTTTTTGGTTAACCGTATCTTGAGTTAGACTCCTATGCCTCTCGCTGGTGAAGGTGGTGTGAGTTACAATAAGTACCGGAAAAAGAGCCAAAAGCAGAGTCAAACGGTTATTTGATACTATCTGCTACAATTTTTTAATTCTCTAAGTGAAAAGCATGCTGCCGTCTCCGCCCTTCGTAGCAGTATTTGAAGCAATGTCGAAGGTTGTCAAAATTATTC
>CAZHBR010000011.1:0-15372 GCA_964530755.1 uncultured Oscillospiraceae bacterium
TCTTCTCCCGTAACATCGAGAAACAGCCCTATCACCTCATATCCCTTTTCCTTCAACATCAAAGCAGCAGCCGTGCTGTCAACGCCGCCACTGATGCCTAATAGAACTTTGTTATTCGTGATCATGCTCTAATTCTTCATCCGGATTGAAACCTGAAAGGCCTTCCAGTTCAAGATCGTTTTCCTTTGCGTAATTATAAATAGCCGTCTTAATCGCCTGCTCTGCTAATACCGAGCAGTGAATTTTCGGAGCGGGAAGACCGCCCAGTTCATCTACAAAGTTTTTATTGGTAAGATCCAGCGCATCCTCCAAAGTCTTACCCTTGATCATTTCCGTAGCAACGCTGGAAGATGCAATGGCAGAACCGCAGCCAAATGTTCTGAATTTGGCATCGACGATCACATTGTCTTCAATTTTGAGAGAGATCTCCATCATATCACCGCAAACGGGGCTCCCGTACGTACCTAAAGCATCGGCATTATCTATGGTGCCGGCATTGCGAGGATTTGTGAAGTGATCCATAACTTTTTCATTATACATTCCCATCATCTACATCTCCCTTATCTAAACTTTGCATTTTGAACGCTTTTCATCGTATTATCTTTGTTAAACGGGGAAAGAGTTCTAAATTTCGTCACAGTTTCAACTATATGCTTTACGGCGTAATCTATATCCTCTTTCGTAGTAAAATCTCCTATACTAAACCGCAAAGTGCTGTAAACCTTTTCGACTGGCAGGCCCATCGCAGAAAGTACATGAGAAGGTGAAAAAGTGGCAGAAGAGCATGCAGATCCTGTTGAGGCGTATATTCCTTTGGTGTCCAGATACAATAGCAGCGCCTCCCCTTCTACATAATCAAAGGTGATGCTGGCATTGCCCGGAAGCCTGTTATCGACATCACCGTTTACAGCCACATCTTCAATCTGCCGGATAATTTCTGCAACGAAATAGTCGCGAAGCCTGCCGACTTCAGATATGTGATCGAACAGATTGCTGTTTGCGAGCTCCGCC
Organism: uncultured Oscillospiraceae bacterium; assembly: GCA_964530755.1. Lineage (GTDB taxonomy): Bacteria > Bacillota > Clostridia > Peptostreptococcales > Anaerovoracaceae > CAYRNC01. The sequence continues at coordinate 1,012 of CAZHBR010000011.1, forward strand.
GCCCTGCCAAATCCGACTATGCCCGGAAGGTTCTCTGTTCCGGGCCTTTTTTTATTTTCTTGTCCTCCCCCGTAAAGAAGGTTTGGGATCACTAGACCCTTTCTGATATAAAGGGCACCGACACCCTTGGGTCCGTATATCTTATGTGCGGATACCGACATTAAATCAATTCCGAGATTCTTTACATCTATAGGAACATTGCCTAAAGCCTGAACCGCATCTGTATGAAACAATATATCGTGTTCTTTTGCAACGGCTGCTATCTCTTTCACAGGCTGTATTGTCCCTACCTCGTTATTAGCGAACATGATGCTTATAAGTATCGTATTATCTGTAACAGCCTCTTTAAGATCATCTATAGAAACCCTTCCCTTATCATCGACATTTAAATAAGTAACATCATAACCTTCATCTTCAAGATATTTACAGGTATGGAGCACAGCGTGATGTTCAATTTTTGAAGTTATAATATGGGATCCTTTTCCTTTTCTCGCTTTAGCCGCACCCATCAATGCCCAATTATTTGCTTCCGTGCCTCCTGATGTAAAAAAAATTTCATCCCAAGAGGCGCCGATGAGATTTGCAAGCCTCATGCGCGCCTGCTGCATTTCATCCTTTGCCTCAAATCCGATATGATATAAACTTGAGGGGTTGCCGAATTTGACCGAGAAGTGCGGGAGCATTTCTTCCAGAACCTCAGGTTTTACAGGTGTGGTTGCAGAGTAATCCAAATATACCTGTCTCACTATAAAAGCCTCCTTAATAAAAATCGAATAGGGTTACACTTAAATGGGCATAGAATTATTGCAAACCCCATATTACCTGATTATTATACCATCAATCACAAAAATATAAACCGGTAATATCAAGTTTCGCTAAAAGAAAAATCGAATTATGTCATATATTTTTCAAAGCAGCAAACTCTTTTATTTTATAATCCTTGCCGTCGTATTTTATGACCGCATGATAGTCCGCAGTCTCTTTGTAATTCCCTTCAGCTCCGCTCATGTACCAACAGATTCGAATTTGATATGTATGAAAGCTGTAAAGTCTTTTAACTTGCTTGATACTTATGATTTCCATGTTTACAACCCGGTCGATATCCGTATCTTTTATTTCACGAAGGCTTAAAATATCTTCCCCAAGCAGGGGCTGGGTTTCAATGCGAACGAGATGCCGTTCTGATTCCTCCTTGGTTGTACCGCCGTAATACGCCTGCTGTAAAATAGCGATCCTTTCTGAAAGGAGATGCTTTACCGCCTCCTGCTCCGATCCATAACCATAGCCGGAAAATATCGATAATGCAAGGATGAGCAAAAAAGGAAGAGTGATTAGAGATTTATATAGTTTCATGATACCACCTCACCTATGAGAATGTGTACCATAAGTATAAACCTAAAGACAGCGGGAAATTTGTATGTTCCCGCTGTCTAAAATAATAATGTTATGATATGGTCCTTAGCTGACTTTGCGCTCAAGTCTCAATTTATCCGCGATTATGGCAATAAACTCGCTGTTTGTCGGTTTTCCCTTATCGTTATGAACGGTGTAGCCGAACAGACTGTTGATTGTCTCTATCTTGCCGCGGTTCCAGGCCACCTCTATTGCATGACGTATTGCCCTTTCCACCCTGCTCGGTGTCGTATTGTTTATTTTAGCAATAGCCGGATACAGCTCTTTAGTGACTGCACCAAGCAAATCGATATCATCGACAACCATCGTTATTGCATTTCTAAGGTAATGATATCCCTTTATATGGGCGGGGACACCTATCTCATGAATGATGTTTGTGATATCGACTTCCAGACTATTGGTCTTTTGCCCTTCACTTTGTAAAACAGCCCTTGTCAAACTGTTTCCCGTTTCACGTTCTGATCTCAAACCTGCCATCTGATGTATCCTTTTTACTAAAACATTTAAATCAAAAGGCTTGACTACATAGTATTCTGCACCCAATCCTATAGCCTTTTGAGTAATGGATTCCTGTCCTACAGCCGAAAGCATTATAACTTTTGGAATAGGGTGTGCGTCTAAAGATGCCAAGCGTTCCAATACACCTAATCCATCCTGGTGCGGCATTATCAAATCAAGTATAAGTATATCAGGCTTTTCCTTTATTACGTTATCTATGGCTTGCATTCCGTCATAGGCTACGAAAGCAACTTCGATATCCTTTTGGGTTTCAAAGAAATCCTTTAAGATATTGCAAAAGTCCCTATTATCATCTGCAATACCTAATCTTACTTTATTCATCTAAGTTCCCCCTTTAATGACGATTAAAATAATTCTCAACATAATATTAATGAATTGTGGGATTTTTTGCAAGGTTTTCTCATATCCATTCTTATCCAGAAATCTACATTATTCGACAGATTAAAAGTCCTGTATATTATAACCCTGATTCTTTAAGCATCCATTCAACGAAGATTCCATACCCTTTTTTCGGATCATTGACGAATACATGTGTGACGGCTCCTATCAGCTTTCCATCCTGTATTACAGGGCTGCCGCTCATGCCTTGAACTATGCCGCCTGTCTTATTAAGCAGTGTTTCGTCGGTGACGCGTATCACCATTCCCTTGGTTCCCGGCTTGCTTTGATGGTTGACTTTTTCAATATAAACCTTATAACGACCCATCTTGTTTTCGTTTAAAGTTGTCAGAATATATGCCGGGCCTGTTTTGACTTCATTGGCATAAGATATAGAAAGCGGTATCGGATAGTATATGTTCTCAATTCCTTGATATGCGATGCCAAATACACCGAAAATGGTGTTTGTTTCTAATTTTCCCAGAGGTTGCTCCGCTTCATAGAAAATGCCCCTTATTTCTCCCGGCATCCCTATTTCGCCGTGCTTAACAGACTCTACCCTGGCAGAAAGCAGTTCCCCCTGCCTTACGGCCAGAACATCCCCTGTATCCGGGTCGGTTATGGCATGGCCGAGGGCTCCAAAGACTTTTGTTTCGGGATTGAAATATGTCAGTGTCCCTAGCCCCGCAGTTTTATCCCTGACCCATACGCCGATTTTCAGCTGGTTATCGTCATAGGCCTTTACGGGGGTCACTGTAAAATACAATATGTCACTTTTTCTGTTTACTTTTAAGCGAATGTCCCCTTGTATCTGATTTATAACGGACTTCACTTCTGTTGCGCTGTCTACCTTAATACCGTTAATAGCTAAAATACTGTCTCCTATTTCTAAACCTGCATCCAGGCACGGATTAACTGTTTTGCCTCCTGCCGTTTCAATCTCCTCAAGCCCTACAACCAGTACTCCCTTGACATCCATCTTTACACCGACGGATTGGCCTCCCGGAACAAGGCGAACCTCAGGTATCACCTTTATCACGACATCTTTCAAAGGCAGACTTATGACCCTGATTTCATCCGAAAAGATTTTAATTTCCCCCGGAATTCTATAAATGAATAAAGATGCCGTTATGAGAAGAGAGAGAACAAATATCAGTAAAAGAATTAAGAGGCGCCTTAGCGGATTAATTCTATCTTCCATGCGCATTTAGCTCCCAAAATCCTGGAGTAGCTCCTCCAGTTCTTCTTTCGATGTTTTGATAATACCCTTTGTAAATAGCGACTGATCGACTTCACCCAAAAGATCAAAGGCGATGTCCGTTTTTGATAAAAAAGACTGCTCACCCTTCTCATTGCATAAATAGATTGAAATTATCCCGGCATCCTCTTTGATCAGATAGTAGGATTCTGTGTCGGCAAACTTGTCGAATTCTACATCGTCCTCACCGTCATGCTCCGCCCCAAAAGTATCCCCTGTGTCGATTCTTTGGCTTATGCCGGTTTCCCTATTTGGATTGTCAGGCGCCTGTGCCGGAACTTTTTCCTGATTGATATAGTAACCCAGCCCCAGCAAACCGATAACAACCAGAGCAAACCAACGATTCTTTAAAAAGTTTTTACGCTGACTGAACATAGACTCACCTCAAAGAATAGTCTTGTCATAATGCACGCGTTTTATTCCACTGTGACAAGATTTTTAAGAGATTCGTACGTTTTTTCACCTATGCCACTCACGTTCATCAGCTCCTCTTTTGTTTTAAACCTGCCATATTCCTTTCGATAGGATATTATTTTTTCTGCGGTAGACGGCCCGATTCTGGGAAGCTGTTGTAGCGAAGAAGAATCAGCGTTATTCAAGTTAATTAAATTACCGTCGCTTGACCCTTCAGTCGAAATAAAATAATGACTTTCAATTGCTTTGCTGATATCCTCTTCCTGCTTTTTTGTCGGTATATACAGTTTAGTTCCATCCTCTAAAACAGCAGCCAGATTAATGTGCCGGGTATCTGCATCGACAGTCAAACCTCCTGCTTCTTTTATCGCCTCATAAATTCGACTGCCGAAAGGCAGAATATAGACGGAGGGATTTACAATTTCACCGTCTACATCAACTATTATGTCAATAGATTCTTCGCTATTTTGAATATCGATTCCGCTTTTTTCAACATCAGCAGAAACAAGGGACCAATCATCCTCTTTTTCGGCATTTTTAACAAAATAAACAGCAAAGATGATTGCAATAAATATCACTAAAGCAATCACCTTCGCCAGTTGTTTTTTGTGAATATAAAAGAATTTAAATATCATTGCGACATTCCTCCAATTAAAATATTTTATGTGTATTATATCTTAATTGGAAGGATATGTCAATAAATACAGTTTATATCATCAATCTCATCGGATCAACCTTATTTATCAGGATATCCAGAACTTCCTTTTCAGGCGGATCCGATTGAACAGCCACAGATATATCCAGTTCAAAACCGGTGTTATCTCTTATCTGTTCAGGTGTGGCTCCCGGGAAATATTCCGCCAGATACATGCGCTTATCATCATCAAAGCGCATTATTCCTAGTTCGGTGACAACCGCCCTGGGGCCTTTATCGGGATCAAGACCGGCTTTTTCTCTTCCGCCCCGACCGTCTACCCACCCTACGCTAGTTACATAATCAACCTTTTCGATGAAACGGCGCTTCTCATGTTTCATAATTATTATGGTGTCGCAATAGGTTGCGATACCGTTAGCACCCCCGGATCCCGTAAAACGGGTAGTTGGGTGATGATAATCGCCGATGCTCGTAGAATTCAAATTACCATACGGATCTATCTGAGCTCCACCTAAAAATCCGCATGCTATAAGACCTCTTTTTGCATAGATTGACTGAAATCCAAAATACCTGTACTGTGGCCATAAAACCGTAGCAGTATAGTTGATCCTGAGATCCGATACACTCGTTGGGACCTCCTGAGGTTTTCCCTCAAAAAGGGCCGTCTCAAATATCAATGAGGCATTGGGGGCGTGAGTATTTTTAGCCAGAGTTGTACCGACCAACGGAAGACCGGTTCCCACGATATAAGATTTCCCATCTTCTACCTGTCTTGCCAGCGCAACCGCCATCATCTGTTTTTCTGTAAATTCCATATGACGCCTCCTTCCTTACCTTCTTCTGAGACCGCGTGTGTAGCCATGGCCTTCATCTACTCTTAAATGAAGCAAGCGGCTTGCGCCGACCTTGTCCAAATATGCTTCATGATTCGGACAACCCATGACATCCTTTTCGATAAACTTATCAAAGGCTTCTTTGGTTCGGCTGATTTTATCGTATTCCACAAAAAACATACCATCGTAATCATAACAGTCAAAGCACTGTGACGGATATGCTCCGTAAGGTGCTTTGACAACCGCATCAACACAAAGACCTGTCGCTGTGTTCAATTCGGGATTTCTTCGCATGATCTCGTTATCCACTAATTCTTCGCAGGATACGATTGTATGCTTTGCGGCAATAGCTATATCTAAATCCTGAAACTGCGGTCCGCTGATTCGGAAAGTTCCATCTGGACTCGCTTTTTGGGCGTGCACTAACGCAACATCAATCTTTGGAGTCGGAACAAGACAAAGCTTACTTCCCGGATTGAAAGGATCCTCCTGAATCACATATTTTTTGCTGGGCAGCTTGGGATATTTCTTACGATCCTCCAACGATATACCCCATTCGTTTAAAAGATCCGAGCCCAGCATGTTCTTCACAGGCACGTAGGAAAGTCCCAGCGCGGCACCGTGATATTGAATTGTTTGTACATCTAAAGAATAATCGTCAAAAACTATCTCATTTTTTTCAACAGCTTCTCGAAAGCGTCTGCAAACTTGAGTATAGCCTGAGTTTGCAACATAGGACACAATCATGACATCAACACAGCCGGCACCGATGAGCATATCTATGTCTCCACCGGATGGCCCACCTTCCAGATAAAGATTTCTTTTCTCCTGACGAATGACTTCCCTCACCAGCGCATAAGGACGGCGGTTTGTTACAAAACCGCCGATAGCCAGGCAATCACCGTTGTTTAGAAAGGTCCCAATCGCTTCTTTTTCTGTCATTACTTTGTTTGTCAATACTTGGACCCCCTCAACCCCAAACTTCTTCCGGTGTGGGTATGTGCGCATCTTTATTTGTATATGCTAATTTGCTTATATTGATCAGATGCAGATAATCTAAGTTCTCACTGATGCTGTTATTGCCCCAGGATCCACAGCCCAAAGTGGCCGTAGGTACAAGGCTGTTAGTATAAGCCCCGCCGAGTCCGGATGAACCTATGCCGTTTACTAAGAATCTGGACATTGGAAGCAGGCTTGCCGCATATTCAATATTTTCCGTTGTAAAGGAATGAATTACACAGCTGTGGCCTTTCCCCTCAAGCTCAACATTTTCATTGGCTATATCCACAGCTTCCTTCCAGGTCTTATATGTGTAAGCCGAAAGAACGGGGAAAAGTTTTTCTTTTGAGAGCCAGTCTGCTTTTCCTGGTCCGTCAGCCTTGGCTATGAGTAGTTTAGCATCTTCAGGCACGGTGAATCCCGACATTTTTGCAAGGGCAAAAGCGGACAAACCGACTGCCTGCTTATTTAAGGCTCCATCCGGGAAAACAGCATCTCTTAAAGCTTTTACATTTGCAGGATCTGAAACGTATACACCGCCCTGCTTTTCAAATTCAGCAATAATTTCATCAAAGCGACTTTCCGGACAAATTATATTCTGCTCACATGTGCAAAGAACACCGTTATCGTAGCATCTTCCTCTGATGATTTTGGGAACTGCATCTACGATATCGGCATCAACATCGATCAGACATTGCAGATTGCCCGCACCTACTCCGTAAGCGGGTTTTCCTGCACTGTAGGCAGCCTTTACCATACCCGGACCCCCGGTTGCAACGCATACATCTGAAAGCTGCATGACGAGGTTAGACGTTTCAAGGGTGGGCTCAGCCACAATTTGAATCAGATTTTCGGGTGCTCCTATTGTTTTAAGTGCCTCGTTTATTACCTCCACGGTTTTAACCCCACACTTTTTGCCTGCAGGATGAGGGCAAACTATCATTGCATTTCTACCCTTTAAAGCTATCATGGCATTGTGCATGGGAGTCATAACCGGGTTGGTGACAGGAGTAATAGCTCCGATAACGCCCATGGGTTTTCCAACTTCCACAAGGCCTTTATCTTCATAACGACGAATAATCCCTACACTTTTTTTGTCCTTCAGATAATTCCATGTGGCCACCGCTTTGCCTTTATTCTTCATGATCTTATCTTCGTAGCAGCCCATGCCTGTTTCGTCTACCGCAAGACGGGCTAGTTCTTCACCTTTATCGTATACTGCCTTACCTATCATCCGGACCACTTCGTCTACCTGCTCCTGATTATAGGCCTCAAACTCTTTTTGCGCGATTCGAGCTTTCTCGATTAAAGAGGATACAAATTCCTTTGCTTCCATATAAACTCCCTTGCCTTTCTTCTTAGTCTTCCCGGCAAGGAGATGATCCTTACCGGGAATCTGTTACAATCTTACTTTAACTATTTGAAATGCTTATCGTACACAATACCCATGGATGTATCGAGAATTTCAAGGGCTTCCTTGATATGAGCCTCTGTTATATTCAGTGGGGGCTCGACGCGGATTGTCTCTGCGTTAATGAGCGTACCTGAAAGGAGGAGCCTGCGGTTGAATGCTTCGAATACGACCTCGTATCCTATGTCTCCATCGCAGAATTCCATCGCAAGCATGAGGCCTCTGCCTCTCACATCGACAAGGAGCTTCGGATATTTCTTCTGAAGCTTTTCAAGCCCTGTTTTAAACATCTCTCCGCTTTTCTTCGCCTTCCCGCAAAGATCTTCTTTTATGATTACGTTAAAGGCGGCAATTCCAGCAGCTGTCGCAAGAGGGTTGCCTCCTGTCGTCGTGCTGTGAAGAAGAGGATCTTCAAACATCTTGGTATACGCCCTCTTCGTGCATACGCATGCCGAAAGGGGCACTACGGAACCTGATATGGATTTTCCAAGACAGAGGATGTCAGGAGCCACATCGTAATAGTCTGTAGCAAACATATATCCTGTACGCCCCATTCCCGTTTGAACCTCATCTGCTACCATCATTATGTCGTACTTGTCGCAAATTTCTCTGATCCCCGGAATGAAATCATCCGGCGGAATCCTGATGCCGTTTTCACCCTGAATAGGCTCATAAATAATGGCTGCAGGCAGTTCACCGGTATCCTCCATAACATCAATCAGCTTTTTAAGATACTCCAAATCTCCATAAGGAGCATGTCTTGTCCCCTGCAAGAGCGGGAGGAACGGGCCTCTGTAATGCTCTTTCGCTGTAAGCGATAAGGAGCCCATCGTCTTCCCGTGGAAATCTCCCTTAAATGCAACATAATAGTGCCTGCCTGTTGCAAGGGTGGCCATTTTCAGTCCGCACTCGACAGATTCAGTTCCCGATGATGTGAAGAAAGTATACTGCAATTCTCCCGGGGTGACGTCTGCCAAGATGCGCGCAAGCAATGATCTGTTTGCGTCGATCAGCTCAGCACTGGACAATGGCTGTTTCTCCAGCTGGTTTTGTACGTTCTTGACTATTGTGGGATGCCTGTGGCCGCAGTTGAAAGCACCGAATCCTCCAAGGAGGTCTATGTATTCTTTCCCATGCAGATCCGTAAAGGTGTCTCCGCTGGACATCCACTCCATAGCCATTTCATCTCCCCCCGCGGCTTTCCTGTATTCCAGGAAGCCAGGGTTGATGTGATTGTCAAAATTGTTTCTTGTCTCCTCGATGAAATAATCCATTTCGTCTTTTGTCATTTCTTTTTGGCTGATGGTCTTCATCGCATACTCTGTGTACTTTAGCACTTCGTCGAAACTTTTTCTACCCATTTCTTTACCTCCAATTAACACTTATAATAAAATATAACTTGGACAAATTTGTAGGATAAAGTTGTTATTTTGCGGCATCAGTCACTGCTTCTTTGAGTATATCGAAAGCCTTATCGCAATCTTCTTTTGTTACTATCAAGGGAGGAACCATTCTGATGATGCTGTCCCCTATAGCCGTCACAAGCATCTTGCGGTCGATGCAACCGTGTTTAATATCGGCCGCACCCGGAAAGTCAAATTCTACGCCTACGAGAAGGCCTGCATTTCTTACATCTTTGACACGAGGCAGGTTCCTTAATTTATCGGCAAAATATTTGCCCACAGTTGCCGCATTTTCAGGCAACTTTCTATCTAGAATCTCGTTAATCTGAGCATAAGCCGCCGCACAGCATACCGGGCTTCCGGCGTATGTGCTTCCGTGGGAACCCGGGTTAAATGTGGCAGCCAGTTTTTCGGTACAGCACATGGCACCTATGGGCATACCGCCTCCGATAGCCTTTGCCATTGACACCGCATCTGGCTTAACCCCATAGTTCATATAGGCCATGGCTTTACCGGTCCTGCCCCATCCGGTCTGGATTTCATCAAGCAGCAGCAACATGCCTTTTTCATCGCAGAAATCTCTTAATCCCTGCATGAATTCTTTAGTTGCAGGATGGACTCCACCCTCTCCTTGGCACGGTTCGATCATTACAGCTATTGTGTTTTCAGTACACGCGGCTTTAAATGATTCTAAATTGTTGAACTCTGCATAGGTAAAACCGGGCAGAACGGGTTTGAATCCGATCTGACATGCATTATCCGGCTGACCTGTTGCTGAAAGTCCGCCATAGGTTCTCCCATGGAAGCTCTTCAGCGCCGTAACTATATGGTATCTTTCAGGGCCATAATTTTCAACGCCGTATTTTCTGGCGATTTTAATCATGGCTTCATTAGCCTCGGTACCGGAATTCTGAAAGAATATCTTATCCATACCGATTGTTTCACAAACCAATTTTGCTAAAATAGCCTGAGGAATGGTGTAAGGATAGTTGAAGGTGTGCATGATATCTGCAACTTGATCCTGCACCGCTGCCACCACTTTTTCATTGCAGCTTCCTGCGCTGTTTACGGCTATACCCCCATAGAAATCCAACCAGGCATTACCGTCCTGATCGTAAAGGTACATGTCCTTTGCCTTTACCGCAACAAAAGGATACCTTTCATAGGTTTCAATCATATACTTTTTTGTAATTTCGATCACCTGATCTGCCGTAAGATTGACGTCCGATAGTTGCATATTAAACCTCCTTTTCTCTGTTTAGCATCACTGCTTGAATTAAGTTATTACAAATCCGATTGTTGCTCAAGGGTTTCTTTATTGGGGAAGCCCAGGCTGAACAACAAAGTGGAGATTGCCGCTGCTATGACTGCCGCGTATGTTTCTGTCATCCAGGGTGCTATCGGATAGAATCCTGTAAAGCTTTTCCATACAACCCAAAGCAGTCCTACTATACCGGTTATCAGCATGGAGATAATAGCCCCTGTTTCCGATGTTTTCTTATAGTATATACCATAAAGAAGTACTATGAAAAGAGCACCCCTGATAGTGTAAGCAAAATAAACCATATCGAGAATCTTTGTGGTTCCATACATCATGATGGCGATGCCCATACAGACTAATCCGGATATGCCTGTGGAAAGCCTGGATACAAACAGGAGCTTTCGATCGTCGACATCTCCTGCGAACCTTTGATAGAGATCCTTGGTAAATATAGTTCCTGAAGCGAGTATTATCGGCGATATGGTTGAAAGTATTGCCGCAAATATTGAAGCCAGAACGATTCCTCCGATGACCGGATGCATGGACATCATCAGCGTAGGAAGCGCAAGCTTGGCATTGGCAAGATCGGGGAATATTATTTTTGCATACATCCCGAGCATAGCTGTCAGAATCCCGAAAGGTGCAACAATTAACGCCGTGATGAAGGCAGCTTTCCTTGCAACGTTTACGTCTTTTGCAGCAAGTATAGGCTGTATTCCTGCCTGGGCCGTACAAGCTCCTAGGACGGATGCAATGATCCACGAGCTGACCTTGGGCATTCCAATGCTTGCGGGATTGAAGTATCTGGCAGGGTCCAGATCCGTAAAAAGAACGCTACTGCCTCCCACTTTCATGCCGACGGCTATCAAAGCTACAATTACACCGCCATACATAGCAATTAGGTGAAGCATGTTCGTAGCCCCGACGGCATTCATCCCCCCCGCTATAGTATACACGATGAAAACGAGACCCAATATCAGTACAGCTAAATTGAAATTCCATCCCAGTATGCTGACACCGAGCGTGCCCGCCGCAATGACCTGGGAAGCCCCCACGGCTATCATCACAAAAATCAGAAGCACACTGGCCACGAGCCGTGCGTTTTTCCCTATAAAATGACCTATAATGCCCGGAACCGTAACGGTATCAAGGCTTCTGTAAAGCTTAGCAAAGAACAAGGCTAAGATGAAAACACCAAACGCATTGGAAATTGTATACCAGGCGCCGGAAATACCAAACTCATACCCGTATTCGGATACACCAGTAGTAGCCGTTCCTCCAAGCCACTCACCGGTTCCGGCGGCGACACACATCAAAACGCCCAAACCTGCACCGTGAAAGCTTGAACTGGTACCGGATCTTCTCTGAGAATAAACTCCGATCGCGACGGTGAGAACAAAGTAAATAAGAATAATAGCTAGTTGCATATTGATGAATGCCTCCTCTTTCTGATATGTTCGGCAGAACTTTTTCGAATTTTGCCTTCATATATAGTGTAAACCCTACAGCAAATATAGAGTCAAGGCAAATCTGAAATTATTTTTTCCTGCGTTTTACAGGAACCTGCAATTTAAAGAAGGCATTTCTTTCATATTGTGTAAATGTGGGAAATTCTATCAGAATCTCACTGATGCAATCCCCTGTCACCTCATAATCCTGAGTGAAAATGAATTCCATAAGCTTTTTTATTGATTCCTCCTCTTTATCAAAACCATCGCAATAAATGCAAAGATACATACCTTCGGGAATGATCTCTATACCGTCCATAGCCTCAAAATCATCTTCCACGAAAAGAAATACCTCCGTCGCCCAAAGATCGCGCTTCAAGAAATATTCTTTCCGTATTATGCTTCCCACATTGCAAAAATAACTCATTGGTAATTTATGTAACGCATAATTTTTTTTAAGCGATCTCAGAATATGTTCGTAATATTCCATTCCGTAGCTGTAACAGTTGATTTTAGTATCATAGCAAAATATCCTGCGTTCTTTTTGATATTCCATAATCGCAACATTTTCCCCAGGCGCGGCGTCGTATCTCCTATAGCTTTCAATTGCCCTGTTTATTGCCTGCTTGGCATGGTTCAAATCGGCGATTTGATTATCTATGTTACTTTTTTGAAGCTGAAGAATTTGCCGCAATTTCTCTATATCATTTTCGTCAAAACATTCCTTAATTTGCGAAAGATTCATACCCAGGGCCTTCATATATTGGATCATGTCGAGCTTTGCGGATTGTTTGATGTGATAATATCTATATCCTGTTTCAGGGTTTATGTCACAGGGCTCAAGCAGCTTCATCTTATCATAAAGCCTGAGCGTTTGTTCGGATATCCCGTTTATCTTAGCCATTTTTCCTATTGTCAACATATCCATACTCTATATCTCATCCTTCTTTTAATGTATTTACTGCATATATTATAGCACGTAACTTTATATATGGTATAGTCTTTTTTCATTTATTTTTGTTCTCAGAATATTTACAAAACAAGTTTTGTCGGTTATACTTGTTTTCAATGAATCTTTTTTTCTTTTTTTATTCAGGTTTCATGTATAAGGAGGTTTTTTTATGGATTATGGTTTTTGGTCAGTCATACCCCCATTGCTTACCATCGTGCTGGCAATATCGACCAAAGAAGTGCTTATGTCACTTTTCATAGGCGTTTTTACGGGGGCGCTGATCTATTCATCTTGGAGCCCGTTTGGGGCCATGGAGAATATGCTCAATTTTATAGTATATGACTCCCTGGTCTACATCGATGAAGGCTCCGCATGGAATATGCAGGTCATCATCATATGCTTGATGCTAGGTGGTCTGATTGGTCTTCTGGTCCGGTCCGGCGGATCCACCGCCTTCGGCAACCTGCTAGGTAAAAAAATTAAGACTAAAAAAGGAGCTCAAGGCATGACCTGGCTCATCGGCATGCTCATTTTCTTTGACGATTATTTTAACGCACTCACAAACGGAGCCATAATGAGGCCCATATCCGATAAATTTGGTGTATCCAGAGAAAAGCTATCTTACATAATTGACTCCACTTCGGTGGGAATCTGCCTGATAGCACCCTTATCAAGCTGGGTTGCTTTCATTGTTTCTCTGATAAACAGCTCCTTTGCGGATCAAGGTCATTCTGTTGATGGTTTCCAGATCTTTCTTAGGGTAATTCCCTTTAACTACTACGCCTGGCTATCTCTGATCATGGTAATTATAGTTGTATATCTGGGGCTTGATTTCGGTCCGATGGCAAAGGCTGAAAAGCGTACTGCTCTCACCGGGGCACTTTGCGATAAGACATTCAGCGGAGGAGAAGCTGACGAAGATGACTTTACCTCGATCAAGCAGGCGGAAGGCAAATCCATCGACCTGCTTGCACCGATAATACTGCTCATCGGTCTTGCATTGACGCTGATGCTCTACACCGGCGGATTTTTCAGCGGAGAAGGAGTAACGCTTCTTGAAGCGGTTGAAGGTATGGACGGCATGCTTGCCTTAGTTTATTCCATAGCTTTGACGGTAATATTCTCAATTATTTTCTATGCTATAAGAAGGCTTTCCAAAGTCAGCGATTCAATCGCTGCCTTCGTGGTAGGCGCAAAATCTATGGTTTACGTTTTCATTATCCTTTCATTCGCCTGGGGCATAGGAGCGGTATGCTCTTATCTTGAAACTGCGGAATATCTTGCTTCACTGTTTGTGGGCAACGTTCCGGGCTTCATAATGCCCTTAATAATATTCGCTTTCGCTTGCATCATGACCTTCTCAACAGGGGCCTCATGGGGAACTTATGCTATCATGGTCCCCCTTGCGATACCTCTT
>CAZHBR010000012.1:0-15030 GCA_964530755.1 uncultured Oscillospiraceae bacterium
CTTAATAGCACAGCGAACGGCTATCGTCTCAAACGCCTTTCTCATTTCGTAGAGGTCTTTTATGTCCCGCTGTGTTAAGCCGTTGACAAAGGCACCCCTGTTGGGTATTGTTTCAAGCAGGCCCTCTAATTCCAACTGTCGAAACGCCTCCCTCACAGGGGTTCTCGATATACCGTACATACTGCACACTTTTTGTTCAGACAGCTTCTCTCCCGAACGGAGCTTACCTTGGAGTATGTCCTTTCTTAATTCAGAGAAAATACTGTCTGAAAGGGTCCTGCCGACTATTTTAATTCCCTCCGCATTCTTAAGCAAGCTACTCACTCACTTTCTCCAAAATTATATCGGCGAAATCCTCCCCCGTAATCCCATCGGGGCGGCCTGTCATTTTGTGTTTCCCCTTTTTTAAAGATTCCAGGGCGGAAACTACCTTATCTGATTCCCCTTGTCGACCTATGTGGGAAAGAAGCATGGCCCCGGCACGAATGATGCTGCTTGGATCTGCATACTTCTCCCGCCCCTCTTTTATCATCCTGGGTGCGGAACCGTGTATAGCTTCAAACATGGCATAGCGCGTCCCGATATTTGCGCTTCCTGCAGTCCCGACGCCACCCTGAAATTCGGCAGCTTCATCCGTCAGAATATCACCGTAAAGATTTGGCAATATAATAACTTCAAATTGCCTCCTCCTTTTTTCATCGATCAATTTCGCAGTCATTATGTCTATATACCAGTCGTCCACCTCAATCGCCGGATATTCATCCCCGACTTTTTTGCATACATCAAGGAACTTTCCGTCAGTAGTTTTTACCACATTCGCTTTAGTAACTATCGTCACCCGCTTTTTCCCGTTTTTTTGTGCGTATTCAAACGCTAAACGGGCAATCCTCTCGGTCCCAGAAGACGTGATAACGCGAAAATCGAAAGCCAAATCCCTTGTAACATCGATCCCCTGATTTCCAAGGGCATATAAACATTCTGTATTTTCTCTGAAAAAAGTCCAGTCTATTCCTTCCTCCGAAATTTTTATCGGTCGAACATTCGCAAAGAGATCCAGCTCTTTACGCATCGCAACGTTTGCGCTTTCCACATTTGCCCATCTATCGCCTTTCCTGGGCGTTGTAGTAGGTCCTTTTAATAATACATGACATTTCTTAATCGCTAAAAGCACATCGTCAGGTATTGCTTTTTTCGAAGCAGCCCTGTTTTCGATGGTGCATCCCTGAATATTTCGAAGCTCTACACGACCTGCTTTTATATCATCGCGAAGCAGATGCTTTAACACCCTGCCCGCATGTTCGGTGATTATCGGACCGATACCATCTCCCCCTATGATACCGATAATGATTTTGTCCATCGAAGCATAATCTTGAAAATCAGCCGATTCTTTAAGCCTTTCTATGCGAGCGAGCTGCTCTTTAACTATATCATCGAATGCTTTTAAATAATCCATCTTTATATCCCTTTCCCTTTAGCAGAAGCGGAAGCCTTAATCATATTAATTTTCCCCCCCGCCCTCAAGACAACTGTTTCCTGATCGCTGAATTTTGTCAATGTCCTGTATTCTTTTCCTGTTTTTGTATCTTTGACGATCAAAACAGCTCTTCCCACCTGCTCACAGACATTCTCAATTTTTAGATTCTGCCCTAACGCAAAGTCACTGTAATCCTCTAAATCTTCGAACATCAAAGGGATGATACCGCTGTTGATAAGGTTGGAACGATGAATTCTTGCAAAGGATTTAGCTAAAACAAACCGTATTCCCAGGTAAAGAGGGACCAAAGCCGCATGCTCCCTGCTGCTTCCCTGACCGTAGTTTGCCCCGGCTATTATGATACCGTTTTCCGCCACCTTGCAGCGGGATGAAAACCCCTCATCGATCGTCGAAAAACAATAACCGGACAGATACGGGATGTTGGATCTATAAGGGAGCAATTTTGCATGAGAAGGCATTATATCATCTGTGGTTATATCATTTCCACCCACCAAAACCACGCTGCCTTCAATGCTGGCTTTTAAAGGCTCATTCAGCGGGAAAGGTTTGATATTTGGCCCCATAAACACCGGAATATTCTTTTTATCCACACCTTCAGGGCGGATTATATAGCTGTCATTGCTTTCAAAAAATACATCCTCTATAACCGGAAATTCATACCCTGTTTCCCTTCCATCGGTCAGTCTGCCTTCTATGGCTGAAACGGCTGCAGTCTCCGGACTTACCAGGTAAACCTGTGCGTCTGCCGTGCCGCTTCTTCCCTTAAAGTTTCGATTAAACGTTCTAAGCGATATACCTCCCGATTTGGGGGATTGTCCCATTCCAATGCAGGGACCGCATGCGCATTCAATGATCCTTGCACCTGCGCTTATCATGTGTGCCAAAGCTCCGTTTTCGGCCAGCTTTGATAATATCCTGCTGGATCCCGGTGAAATAACTAAACTGATATCCTTGTGAACCTTACGATCCTCTAAAATTTTTGCCACCTTCATAAGGTCGGAGTAAGAAGAATTTGTACAGCTCCCGATAGCAACCTGATCGATGAAAATAGGGCCTATTTCCGATAAAGAAGCGACGTTATCCGGACTATGAGGCATCGCCGCTAAAGGTACAAGGGCTGAAAGATCTACCTCCAGCACCTCATCGTATAAAGCATCGGAATCGGCATATAAAGGGAAGTAATCCTTTTCCCTGCCCTGTGCTGCAAGAAAAGCCTTTGTATTCTCGTCGCTGGGAAACACAGAGGTAGTAGCACCCAGTTCTGCCCCCATATTCGTTATTGTCGCCCGGTCGGTCAGCGATAGGGCTTCCACTCCATCGCCGAAATATTCAACGATTTTTCCAACTCCGCCTTTTACGGTTAAGACCTTAAGCATGTGAAGAATTACATCCTTAGCGGAAACCCATGCGGGAAGGCTGCCTGACAGCCTGATTCCCAGCAGCTTTGGCACCTTTAATGTGTAGATCCCTTCTGCCATCGCGATAGCCACATCCAGGCCTCCGGCACCTATAGCCAGCATACCCATGCCGCCACCCGTAGGGGTATGACTGTCTGAACCAAGCAGCGTTTTCCCCGGCACCCCGTAATTTTCCAGATGCAGCTGATGACATATGCCGTTTCCCGGCTTGGAGTAAAAAATCCCATGGCGTGCGGCTACGCTTTTTATAAATTCATGGTCATCAGCATTCTCAAAACCTGTCTGCAGCGTATTGTGATCGATATAGGCAACGGAAAGCTCCGTTTTAATGCTGTCGACATTCATAGCCTCAAGCTGAAGATAAACCATTGTCCCCGTGGAATCCTGGGTCAATGTCTGATCGATGCGAACGGTGATCTCCTCACCGGGTTTAAGCTCACCTGAAATCAAATGCTCCTTTAATATTTTATAAGTTACCGTACCCTTCATTCTTGTGTCCTTTCTAATGCTTGTATTTCTGTATACAAGTATACATCCTACGAAATACTCCCGTCAAGTTCATACGATATGCAGTTTAGCCGAACCCCATATTTCCCAGATATTCATCTGTAAACCCCTGATCGACAGAGAGCTCGACATGAGCGATTTCCTTCACAAGCCCTTCTGCTTTTCTTCGCGATTCTTCGGACAGTAAAGCCATACTGGCACCTATTCCGGCGGCATTGCCCTCAAACACAATTATTTCGCGGTCTACATTCGGTAAAAGGCCGATCGTTAAAGCGCTTTCAATGTCTATATTGTTTCCAAATGTTCCCGCAAGATGAATCTTATAAATATCGTCAATCGCGGCATCCATCTGTTTTAGCATAATATTAATGCCTGCATGGATCGCGGCCTTAGCTAATTGCACTTCGCGAATATCTTTTTGGAGGATCACGATATCCTCAAATCCATCGCTGTAGACCAAAACAAATTCGTTTCCGTTTCTTCCTTTACGAATACGTTTTCTGACTGCCTCTGAAATATTTTTTGGTTCTTTTAGCTTCCCCGTCTTATCGATCAGGCCTAAACGAATCATCTGGGAAACAGCATCTATTATCCCTGACCCGCAGATGCCCTTTGCAATACCCCCGCCTATAATTTCGACGCCGACATCCCCATTAATACTTACCTTTTCTATGGCGCCGTCCGATACCCTCACCCCCTGGTAGATAGAAGCACCTTCAAATGCGGGCCCGGCCGCCGTTGAGCAGGCAAGCACCTGCCCTTTTCCTGCAAGCACGATTTCCCCATTTGTTCCCACATCGATCAGAAGATGAACATTATCGTATCTTTGCTCCGCCTTTTTAATTATATCGGTCGCTAAGACGCCTGCAGCAATATCTGAACCCACATGACCGGCAATATTCGGCATCAGATAAAAACGCGCGCATTCATTTCCGACAAGACCGATGCTGGCTGCACTGTCAAGGACACTGCCTGCAAAGGCAGGTAAAAATGGAAAGAAGGCGAGCCCGGAAGGATCGGTGCCAAGAAACAGATGGCTCATCGTCGTGTTGCCCACGATCACATATTCTAAAATATTATTCAATTTAATATCAAGCCCATCGATTAAATTTAGCGCGATATCGTTTAGACAGTCGATTATCCCTTTATGCAAAAGCCTTAAGCTATCTTTACCTTCCCCGGCAAAAGCTATCCTTTGAATGACATCCGCGCCGTGAAGGCTTTGGGGATTAGCTGCTCCGTCGGCCCCTATTAATTTAGCAGTTGAAAGATCCCACAGATAAGCGGAAACAGCAGTTGTACCTATATCAAACGCGATCCCGTAGCATCCGCTGTTTACATTTCCTGATTCTATACCGATAATTTCATTTCCCCGCCTTGTGACAGTGATTCCATCGCCTTTTTTCAACAATACCGCTAGTCTCCGCATCAGTCTTTTACATATTTTTATATCATTTAGCCCGCATGCGGCCTTGACTTTAGACATAACCGCCGCGGCATCATCTGCATCAAAAAAGGAGGATTCAATATAAATTCTGCTGAATCGCCCATCAGGTTTAAAACCGGCAGGCAGCGCAAGCATCCCGGTTTTTCTTTTTATGATCCCGTCAATCGATGTCACCGAAACGACAGTGTCCGAAAAGGGTTTAAACCTGCACGCAAGCCTGTACCCATTTCTCAATTCCATTGGCGTTAATTTGGCGATTTCCTTTTCATCGGGCATTTTCCCGCTTCCCACTAGCAGCTTGATAACGCATTTTCCGCAGATACCTTTACCTCCGCAATTGCCGTCAATCGGCACGCCGGCCTCCTTTGCCAAATCCAAAACTGTTTTACCCTGCTCAAATTGAAGGCTGATGCTTTGAGGCAAAAATGTTATATTCATGACAACTCCCCAAGATTTTTATACATATGACAATTTGCAAAAATTGCAGCCCGATTTATTGCCGTCGCAACCTACGCATCTATGCTCAGGAAGGATTTGCGGATCGCTGACGGCAAGAAATAATCCAAAACAGCTTTTTGACGGAAAAACAGCACCGGATTCGTTTATTCTCATTCCCAGCCCTTCCGCATTCAACACATTAAAAAAATCCATTGACTGCCTTATATCCATACCGTATAAACCGGGTCCAAATTCATTTGACAAGTACAGATTATATCCTGAAGCGCTTACGATTTCTTTGCCAATGTATGATTTGAGCAGATCCAGGGCTGCTGCAATATACGCTGTGCCCCACATATCGGCTAAAAGCTGCACCAAAATGCAATCATCTTCAAAGACTTGGCACTCCCCCGCAGTCAGCAGGTAAATGTATACCCCTTTCACTACATTATCGTCAATGCTGCCGAAAGCCTCGCATTTAAAAATGCTTCCTTCTATTTCCACTTTATTATCCCGATAGACCTCCCCGCCAAAGGGGGATACGACAGCTTTGATGTCAATGTCCTTTAAGCCGGACTCTCTCACCTTCATGCCTTGATACAGCATCCGTTCATCGTAAAGACCGCAAAATCGTGCGAAGTACTCTGCTGCCTTCTTTGAAACTTCATTTTCTTTAATGGAAATGATCTTATTATCCCGCATTGATTACATTCTCTTTCGGTGATTATAGCTTTTGCTTATATACTGTATACCGCGAATCCATCCACCCTGCCTTCATTCGGTGAGAGTTTTTAATATGATGTGTGTATTTTGCTTCTTCTGTATCGTAGGTTGCAAAGGGAACAGAAGGCCGGTGCTGAGTCTGCTGCCTCATTTCTAATCTGAACCGATAATCCAACGCGGAAAATGGCTAGTCCATCAAAGGCAGAATCTTCAGCAATGCTGGATTGCCTTAGCAGTTTTCCATGTTCCCTATAATTATCTACAGATGTTGATTTGTAGAGCTAAACGCAAGAGTTAAAACGGCTAAAAGCATAATAAATCTTTTATGCCCTTATCTATAGCCCGCATTACTGAACCATTCCTTGGCCGTACGCACATTAAACCCCCTCCATTCGGACATTGAAACCTGAGTATCTCTTGGTACCGCCCCGATGTCCACAACCGCTGCATTGGCCCCCCACCGCATCGCTGTTTCAGATGGCGGATGAACGCAAATATCCTTTACATTAAAGCCTGCAGCAAGCCTGATAACAGCGGCTATTTGGGCCAACCTTCTTTCTGGAAGTGTACCAAGATCGTATAGGGGTGTGCCCGGTACAGGAATTCTTGCCATAGCCCCCGTAAGCTTTGCCCCGTATTTCAAAGCAAGAAGCAGCTTATCGGCAATCTCCTCGTTTGTATGCTCAATTCCTACAGGCTCAACTAAAAACACTAAATCCATATCTGAATTATTTATTGTCTTTAAGACCTCTTCTCTTTTTATTGTAGAAAAGGGTGTATCGATACCTTCTTTTAGACGAATGGAGTGATAGATATAACCGAACCCCGCACTCTTTAATTCCTTCGTCCGTAATATATTTGATTCTCCCGTATTCGCAACGAGCCTGAAATCCCCTTTCACTTCGTTGCGAATCCTTCTTGCAAGATCGGTCAAATTTGAAAATGCGTAATTTTCCGTTGTTCTGAGTGTAATCCAATCAACGCCGTCGGCATTAAATCTGACGGCATGCTCAATAACTTCATCGGCAGTCAGACTGTATGCTTCGTTTGTCTTACAAAAGGCCTCTCCAAAAGAGCAAAACCTGCAATTCATGGCGCAGGGTTTATAATCCAATCCTATCGATGCCCAAACACGGCCCTTTGAACCCGATACTTTATCGGCAAAGCGCCTGGCTCCTTCCCCAAGAAAGCATGCAGCCTCAGAATCCGGATCAATTCCAAGCAGTTCAATAATGAACTCCCTTGTGAAGGGTTCCCCTGCCAACGCCATTTTTTCCGCGGCCACAGCGAGCTCTTTTTCATGCATTGGCATTCCTTTTGTATAAAGGGTCAAACATTTCTTCTATGTCGCCGATCAGTCTGCCTATCGCCTTTTTATGTTCGATAAGTGTGCCAAGCCTGCCTTTCATAAGTCGTTTTTCATCCGCCGGGAGACGAATGATTGAATAGCCAGGCATATCCGCAGGGGCCAAAAGCAACAAAATGTTCGGTTTTAGATGCCTGTCAGGATTTATACCGCTGCAGGGGCACTTGCTGTAGTCATTCATCTGATCCGATCTGTTATTTGACATAGTCTAATACCTCGAAATTATAATAACACCCTAAAAGCGCATTTGTAAAGCGTGCAGGTTATTCTCTTATAATCGGATTGACATATCTTCCCTTTTTCAAAGTCGACTTTCCATATTGAATGGCGGCTTCAGGACATCTTTGAATGCACGCCATGCATTGTACACATGCATCTGCAAACACCGGTTTGTCGTTGACCTTTATGTTATCTACAGGACATACTTTTTCACAAAGCTCGCAGGCCGTGCAGGCATCCGTAGCATAAAATCTGCCCGGGTTCATACCGAATCTGTTGAAAAAAGGATTAATCACAGTTGTAAGCAAACCGGGCAGCATTCCTTTTTCTACATCGAAGATGCCTATATTCCGCTTTTGTATATTTTCTATAATAAATCCGATTCGTTTATCGGCATCTCTCAGCTTTCTTTCCTCCGTCTCCTTTTCATCAACATCGTTTAAGATAATATAATTATTCGGCATGATCAAAGAATATCCGCTGTGAAGGGTCATCCCCTTCTTTTTTATTTCTTTTTTCAATACGTTCATGGTGTTTCCAATATTTTGACTGCATGTTGCAACAGAATACGTAAAGTGATCCTTATAGTCAGGCACGCAAAATCTCCGAATGAATTCTATTACCATGGATGGAGGTGCCCAGGCATAAACAGGATATACAAACCCTATAGGTTCATCAGCTTTTGGAAAGTATTTAAGACTTTCATCCTTTTGCCTCATTTCATCGGGAATGCAGTAAACAGAACCACCGCAGGCTTCCGCTATTTTTTGAGCGGCATAAAGCGAATTTCCTGTGCCGGAAAAATAAAATATCATCCTTTACCTCCTGTCAAAAAAGCCGGATAGTGATCCCTTGGCTGCTATGCCTTAGTCCTTCTATCCGGCCCTTTTCAATATTGATTATTCAATTAATACAAATTAGCAAAAATTTCTCTGATCTCGTCTCTGTCTAGAAATACGTAATTATTAGCCAGCAGCCTTTGCTGATTGGCTATGGTGCTGTCTGTAAATTCATCGATTTGCGCCTTTGTCATTCCATATTCCTTTAAAGGCTTTTTAGCAATAAGTTTGCCTAAAAAATCATCCAGCTTTCCATACACATCATCATCGGGGCTGCAGCCCAAAGCATCGGCAAATATCTCAGTTGCCTGAACTATCTTGCCTTTAGGATCCTTGCGCATGTACATCTTGAACACTTCCGTAAAAAACTGATAGTTCGCTTCACCGTGTGGTACGTGAAAAGCTCCCCCTATGGAATAGGATAATGCGTGAACAGCGGCACACCCGGCATTGCCAAAGGCTATACCTGCGTAATTCGATGCCAGAACAAATTCCTTGAGATAATTGAATCTGTCATCTTCTCCATTGGCAACAATTTTCTTATAACCGTCCATAATCATCCTGATAGCCTCAAGAGAATACATCTTTGTAAAAGGTGATGCCTTAGGAGAAAGATAAGATTCGATAGCGTGGATCAGTGCATCTACCGAACTCGTCACAAAGAATTTATAAGGTAGCCCTTTTATAGTTTCCGGCACTAAAACTGCGATATCCGCATAAGTTTCGTCGACCGCTATACCTTTTTTTGTATTTAACGATTTGAGTTCTGCGATAGCGACATTGGTGACCTCACTTCCGGTTCCGCAAGTGGTCGGAACCGCTATCAGCTCCTTTTTCTTAACCGGAACAACTGCGCCGGTGAACAGATCCACAGATTTTTCCGGAACATCTAAGGCGAGGATTTTACAAATATCTACTATTGTTCCTCCACCGAACGCGATAATGCGTTCAAAATCATATTTTCCCATCTCTTTAGAAATGGCATCTATCATTTCATCTGAGGGTTCCCCGGAACCGAATTTTTCCTGAAAAATCACATTGGTCTCTATACCCAACGGTTTAATGTAAGGTGTATAAAGCCATTCGTTGGTCAGTACAAGATCATTTTTCCCCACATGAAATTCCTCGTGAAATTCTTTAAACGTGTTAAAATAGAATATCTTTGGGACAACCCTTAATGCTAACATCCTCGTTACCTCCTTAACCTGATCAATACTTTACGTGGAATCTTTTTTCAAACTCCAAAGCCAGCTCATCCCTTGCATCAGGATGGGCGATGTCGATGAGATTTCTGGCCCGTTCGCGGAGACATTTCCCCTTTAATGGGGCGATCCCATATTCCGTTATAACGTAGTCGACATCATTTCTTGAGGTGGTGATAGGTGCGCCTTTTGCCACAAAGGAAACGATCTTGGATATCATGGTGCCATCCCTTTTAATTGTCACCGAAGGCATCGCAATTATAGCTTTGCCCTCCTCTGCCATCGCCGTACCTCTTACAAAATCAACCTGTCCGCCTACTGCAGAGAATTGTCTCAGTCCCATAGCCTCAGACACAACCTGTCCCTGCAGATCGACTTCGATGGCTGAGTTGATAGAAACCATCTTATGCTGTTTCATAATTATTGCGGGATGATTTGTGTAATCTACCGTCTTCATCTCCAACGCCGGGTTATTGTGAGCAAAATCATATAATTTTCTGCTCCCCATAAGGAATGTAACCGTCATCTTTCCTTTATCGAAGTTCTTATGTTTTCCAGTGATTACGCCTTTCTCGTAAAGTGCCAGAGTCCCGTCCGAAATCATTTCAGAATGGATCCCCAGATCCTTCTTGTCTCCCAAAAACAACATGACGGCATCAGGAATACCTCCGATACCCAACTGCAAAGTGGATCCGTCCTCGATTAAAGAAGCGCAATAGCTTCCGATTTTTTCTTCTACTTCTGTTATTTTACCCTGCTTAGATTCAAAAAGCGGCACTGATGCTTCTACGATATGATCAAAATCATCTACATGAACCATCTCCCCGACGGTCCTTGGCATTTGATCGTTTATCTGAACAATTACCGTTCTTGCAGATTTAACGGCCTGCCAGGTGTAATCCACAGAGGTCCCAAGGCTGCAAAATCCCTTATCATCGGGCGGCGTAGCCTGAATCATCGCTACATCGCACCTAAGCTTACCCTCTCGTATCAGTTTCGGGATCTCGTGGAAGAACGCAGGTGTAAAATCCGCCCTGCCGTCTTCGATTGCCCCTCTTGTATTTGCACTTACAAACAAAGGATTTGCTCTAAAATGCTTTTCCATTCCCGGAAGCGCATAGCTGCCGCTTCCGAGACTGACCATGTGCTTAATTTCCACATTGCTGTATTGTTCTTTGTTGGCGACCATAGCCTCCACTAACACAGGGGGCTCACCGACACAGTGGGCCAACACCACGGAATCGCCGCTTCTGATATTTTTTACCGCCTCGTTTGGAGTACACAGTTTCCTCTTATAATCCTCTTTCCAGCTCAAATGTTTTCCCTCCTTGCGAATTTTCTAAAAAACCTTCCAGCTTCTGAATTATGTCATCTATTTGGGTTTCATCCCAAATTTTTATAAAGAAATATCTAATTTCGTACTGTTCATAAGATGCACAGCAATTTGGACAGCCGCCGATTATCAATAACAGATCATACACCCGGCCTTCCTTAACGTATTCAAACTCAACTCTGCCGGTAAAATGCTGCTTGACTTTATCCAACACATCCGATCTTCGAAATCGTGGATTACAACCCCCGCAGAATTTTACTCCACACAACATAAATTTCCTCCGGATTCCACAAGGACGGCTCCTGACGGAACCGTCCCTCCCAGTTGATGCTGCTTATTTCTCAACGCCGGCAATTTTTTTAGCCAGCTCTTTTTTCGCTTCGATATTACCCTGCCTTGAAATCATTATTCTCTGAGCCTGAGGAGATCCTGCACCGTGTAGTGATTCGGTACGATAGCCCACCGCCGCCGTTCCAAGACACATATTTTCGAGGAAGCGCAGGATGCGCATTCTATCCTCTGTGGATGCTACAGACGAACCCCTGAAATATTTAGTACATACTTCACCTATGGTTTCGTCGTTCTTGCCTACCTTCATGTCGGATTTGAAATCTTTCTCTGAAGGCATGGTTACCATCAGCCCGCCGCCGATTTCTTCTGCCAGTCTGACAATCTCATAGGGGAATCTGGTAACGTTCAGCTTGCATACATTGGCAAGAAGCATATCAATCTGATAGTTGCCTGCCTCGGTAGGATATCCCTCCGCGGAACAGGCTATGCCGCAGCAATACAATGTTTCGTTAAGATGGGTCATCTCTATTAATTTATCCTTAATATGTGAGGCTCTGTTAACACCGTTATAGTCGGCAGCTAAAGCGGCAGCCCCGATGACAACATCGCCTACTCCGACTTTGCAGCCGCCGTAGCTTTGTCTGTGATACCCTGCAAATCTTTCAACGAGCACTCCGGCGAAATCCCATTCCTCGCACATGAATACCCTTTCGTTTGGAACAAACACATCATCAAATACCACCAGTGCCTCCTGGCCGCCGAATTTCTTATTCCCAAGGTCAATATCAGCATCCGGTTCTAATTTTCTCGTATCGCAGGACTGTCTTCCGTAGATCATATAGATTCCTTCTGCATCAGAAGGAATTGCAAAGGAAACCGCATAGGCCTTGTCTTCCTCCCTGAGGGAGATAGTAGGCATAATCAAATGCTCATGGGAGTTGATTGATCCGGTCTGGTGGGCCTTTGCCCCCCTCACCACGATACCGTCTTCCCTTTTTTCTACAATATGTAAAAACAGATCCGGGTCATCCTGCTTGCTTGGAGCCTTACTCCTGTCCCCTTTTGGGTCGGTCATAGCACCGTCCACAGTCAAATCATTATCCTGTACGTATTTCATATAATCAATAAATCTTTTATGATACTCCGTTCCATACTTTTTATCGATTTCATAGGTTGTGGAAAATTCTGCATTAAACGCATCCATTCCTACGCATCTTTGGAAGCAGGAAGCTGTATTCTGACCAAGCAAGCGCAACATCTTAACCTTTTTACGCAGATCATCTGTGCTCTGATGCAGATGATTAAAACGGTTTGTAACTTTACCTGTCAAATTGGATTTTGCTGTCATCAAATCCGAATACTCAGGATTGTGAGCCAGTTTATAGGTCATCGCCACACAGTTGATGGACGGGCGGATGATTGGATGATCTACCCAATTTTCTACTTTTTCACCAAACATATACACTCTGGTTTTTAGTTTTCTTAAACTCTCGATATACTGATTTTCTGTCATTAACATAACATTCCACTCCTTTTCCTTAAGTTATTGACGACCTCTGTTGTAATAACATATGCAATCTTTATGCCATACATTATCATCTAAACTTATAACTGTTTGTTCAATATCTTTTTAGCCATTTCTATGAGATCCTCGCTTACAGAAGTGTCAAGCACAACGTCTGCGACCTCAGGAAGAGATTCCATGACAATGCCTTTTACTACTTCTTCTATCGTATATTGTGCCGAAGGACAGGAGCTGCAGGCACCTGTGAGTCTTATTTTTGCGATACCATTCTCATATCCTGCAAGCATCGCTCCGCCGTGATGGGAGGCCAAGAGGGGGTTCACACTATTTTCTAAAACATCTTTGATTTTCATTTCCAGCTCAACATCTAAAGATTCCTTCATTTTGATACCTCCATTATCAATTATATTCAATGTACCCTCCATAAGCAAGTACAAACGCCGAAAATGTTGATGTGCTCTTTTGACAATTGTGGTACAATATCTCATAAACGTCACATTACACAATGTCACACTACGCCCCCAGGAGGACAAAGATATGGATGAATACAAATTCAACACTAAATGCGTTCAGGGATCCTACAGGCCGAAGGCAGGAGAACCGCGCGTAATACCGATAGTTCAAAGCACGACATTTGCCTATGATGATCCGGATGAAATGGCGGACTTATTCGATCTGAAATCCTTTGGATCGTTTTATACCAGATTGGGAAACCCCACATCAAACCATTTCGAAAATAAAATGGCTCTTTTGGAAGGCGGCATAGGGGCTCTTTCCCTTTCTTCAGGTCAAAGCGCCAGCTTTTTTTCCATCGCCAATATTTGCAATGCCGGGGATCATGTCATTTCATCCTCCAAAATATACGGCGGGACCTTCAATTTATTTAATGTGTCCTTGCGGAAGATGGGAATAGATTTCACCTTCATAGATCCGGACGCAGATCCTGAAGAATTTATTAAGGCCGCAAGGCCCAACACGAAAGCACTATTTGGCGAAACCCTCGCCAATCCCATTTTAAACGTCCTCGATTTTGAAAAATTTTCAAAGGTCGCTTTGGAACTCGATGTACCTTTTATCGTGGACAATACACTGGCTACACCGTACCTTTGCAGACCCTTTCAGCACGGAGCTGATATCATTGTTCATTCAGCCACAAAATACATCGACGGACATGCCGCGGGTGTAGGCGGCATACTTATCGATGCAGGAAATTACAACTGGGGAAATGGCAAATTCCCCGGACTCACCGAGCCTGATCCCAGCTATCACGGCCTTCGTTACGTCGAAACATTCAAAGACAGCGCCTACATCGTAAAGGCCCGGGCACAGCTCATAAGAGATTACGGATGCACACCGAGCCCTTTCAATTCCTTTTTATTTCATATGGGCCTTGAAACGCTTCATCTTCGCATGGAGCGCCACAGCAGCAATGCGCTGTCGCTTGCAGAATTTCTGCTAGGCCACCCAATGGTCGATTGGGTACGCTATCCGGGACTTCCTGAGGATCCCGGCCATCAGCTGGCAAAAAAATATCTGCCGAAAGGTCAAAGCGGAATCCTTTCCTTCGGCATAAAAGGAGGCGCCAAAGCCGGAAAGGATTTGGCAAAGCATCTTGACATGGTCTCCATGGTTGCGCATTTAGGGGATTTACGCACAAGCATTCTGCATCCAGCCAGTACAACCCACCGCCAATTGACTGAAGAAAGGCAGATTGAATGCGGAATATATCCTGAAATGATACGCGTATCGGTCGGCATAGAAGATATAGACGATATTATAAAAGACTTTGACAAAGCACTAAAAAGCATATAATATGAATTACAAATGAATACGAAAGGGGCGGGCAATGCCGTCTCTTTCAAATGAATGCTAGGGGAGCCGCTGCCTGTTAAGGCAGCCATTGCTGAGAATGTCGCCTGTAAGGCGCATACCCTCAACACCTGATCCGGATAATGCCGGCGTAGGGAAGCATATGATATCCCCTCCTGTGCATCAGCTGTCAAAGGAGGTTTTTTTATGTCAGCAGGACAATTGCAAGCGTTTTTTGAATCCCTGACAGGTCAGATTGTGACCTTGGGTGCTATTTTCTTACTGTTTCTATTTGTGCTCATATCGGGAAAAGACAAGAAACCCGATGCCCAGGCATTGGTTTTATCCGCTATCTTTGCCGCGCTTTTTTTGGTGCTTGATCAGATCATTTTATTTCGCATGCCCCAAGGAGGCTCCA
>CAZHBR010000013.1:0-6703 GCA_964530755.1 uncultured Oscillospiraceae bacterium
AGGGCCAAGACCAAAGCCGAGATTGCCGCCGACGGAAAAAATCGACATCGAGGCATTCTTTTTACCTTCATCGCTTACAAGGTGTACCAGCTTTGACGCCTCGGGATGATATCCCGCAACCCCCATCCCGCTTATAAGCACTACAAAAAGAAGCAGCCCATAGGAGCTCACTATGCCTGTCAGGGCCAATCCCGCTCCCGATAGCAAAAGCCCAAGGGGCATCAACCATCCCATATTGCGGCGATCGCTTAAAACCCCGAATGCCGGCTGGATTATTGCAGAGCTAAACGTAAAAGCAAGGGCCACTGTACCAACTTGAAAAAATGACAGTCTCAGTTTAAGGGCCAATAAGGGAGTAATAATAGGGAGAACACCCTGCGTCAGATCCACTATTAAATGCCCAAACCCCATAAGCAACACGTATGGGTTTATCAAATCAAGCCTTCTTTCGAACAATTACACAGTTTATACTTATCACAACGCATATAGTAACGATAACGAACTTCTTTGTCAATTGAGGTAATGACCGCCTTTTCAGGCGGTCAAGCCACTTGACGATTTAAATTTATCCCATCTTTCTTAAAGCGCCTAAAATAGTTTCAATATCCTTACTGTAAACATATCCCATTATACCGACCCTGAATACATCTTCGGCCAACGGGGGCAGACCCCCATTGACGATAATCCCATTATTCTGTAGGTATGATACTATTTCTTTGGCCCGTCCCGGTGCATATACTGCAGACACCGTTCTCGAAGCCCGATCATCATCCTTTGAAAGTATGTCATAACCTAATTCCCTGATCCCGGAAATGAACCGCTTTGTATTTTCTTCATGCCTTTTATATACACTATCCAGTCCCTCTTCGAAGATCATCTTCAAAGCTTCATCTATCGCAAACATCAGATAAACTGACGGCGTGTTCGGGGTCTGATTTACCTCATTGAATTCCCTGTACATGCTTAAATTAAAATAATATTTTGGCATATCCGAGGACTTCGTTCTTTCCCACGCTTTTTCATTTAACGAAACAAAAGCCAACCCCGCGGGCACCATCAAAGCCTTTTGTGACGAGGACAGCAAAATGTCAATATTCCATTCATCCATTTTCATCTCTATGCCGGATGCACCGCTTACGGAATCGCATACAAGTAAAGCATTTGATCCTTTTAATGCTTCCCCGAAGCTTTTTAAATCATTGAACACGCCCGTTGCGCTTTCGTTATGAATAACAAATACACCTTTTGTCGAAGGCGTTACATGCTCCATCACTTTTTTAACATCTGCGGCCTCACCCGGTTCGAACATCACTTTTTTAACGTTTAAATTAAACGCCTCGGCCATTTTTGCAAATTGACCGCTGAATGTTCCAAGCACCGGTACTACGACCTCATCGCCAAAAGAGAAACAGTTTTGTAAAACGGCCTCCATGGCACCTGTCCCTGAAGAGGTTAGAATAATCACCCTGTTCTTTGTTCCGAACACCTTCTGCAGGCCCTCTTCCACCCTTTTATGCATTTCACAGTATTTCGGGGATCTGTGTGAGATAGAAGGCTTGTTCATAGCCTGCAACACTCTTTCAGGTACCGCTGTAGGTCCGATCATCATAATTAGTTCTTTTTTCATAGCTTAGCCTCCATGTTAACGCAATTCATACTGTAGATTAGAATATGCAAAGCATTTCCTTCATCGGCAACGCAATTTGATACAAAACCGAAGGGAAAATTTGCTTTAGGTCAATATTACAGCAAAAAATGAATAAGTAATAGCTTTTTTTAAAATTACATTGTCCGGCTATTTTTGACTGCATAAAAATAAATCAGAAAACGTCTGAGAATAATTGTGATTTTATTCAACTTCTGCCGCCATCAACCACTATGGTTTGTGCGGTGATGTGCCTTGCACCCTCCGATGCTAAAAACGCATTGACATGAGCTATATCGGAGGCCTTGCCCATACGGCGCAACGCTGTCGCCTCAACCCGCATTTTCTGTATATCGGGGGGCAGATTTTCCGACATTCTGCTTTCCACCGAACCAGGCAAAACTGCATTGACATTGATATTATATTTACCTAATTCTTTTCCAAGAACCCTCGTCATACCCACTACACCCGCCTTTGAGGCAGCATAGTTCGATTGACCGAAATTGCCGTTAAACGCGGAAATAGAGGAGATATTAATGATCTTTCCGTATCTTTGCCTCATCATATAAGGAACTACCGCTTTTGTTAAATAGTATGTACCTATTAAATTGACATTGATTACATCTAAAAATTTATCGTCACTCATTTTATAAAATTGAGCATCCCTGATGATTCCCGCATTATTTATCAAAACATCTATGCGTCCGTACTCTTGCACAGTCCTTTCAACAAGTCTTTCCACATCGTCCTTGACAGAGACATCAGCAGGATATCCCAATACGCATCCATAGACGCTTAGGCGAGCCGCCGCCTCTTTCACCATATCAGGCTCCGGAGCACAAATGACTGATTTAGCTCCTTCTTTAATGAACAATTCCGCCGTTGCAAACCCCAGTCCTTCGGTGCCGCCTGTGATCAGCGCAATCTTTTTATCCAAATCGTACTTCATCTTATCTCCTTCCTAGGGCTATTCATAACGCAAAGCCTCTATCGGGTCCATCCGGGCCGCCTTTTTAGCCGGGTAAAGACCAAAGAACATACCGACCAATGCAGAAAAACCCACTGCCAATATGATCATCAACGGGTCAACCGTGATCGATACGCCAGCAACATACATGCCTATCGAAGCGATACCTACTCCCAAAGCCGTTCCGATAATGCCACCTATGCCCGCCAGAATCATAGACTCGGTAAGAAACTGCGTCAGGATATCCCGGGTTCTTGCTCCAAGTGATTTACGAATACCAATTTCTCTTGTTCTTTCAGTGACGGACACAAGCATGATATTCATTATGCCGATACCCCCCACTATCAGTGAAATTGCGGCAATTGAGCCTATTGCCGCTGAAAGAGTTCCAAGAACCGTGCTTATCATGTCCATTTGCAGCTGGGCCGATTCAAATCTATAAAAACCATGATCCTTACCCTTAATTCTGGATAGGTAATAGGTGATATCCTTCCCAAGTAAATCCTGATCCTTTTCCCCTTTTGTATAAAGCTCCATGGATGTAGTAAATTCACAGGCAGATCTGAACATGGTATAAGGTATATAAACGGAGTAGGAATCGCTTGCATTCAATTTATCAAATATGCTCGCGTCCTTTTTGTAAACACCTACTATCGTTAATTCCTTTATGTCGCCTTCTATCGTTGCACTCAGTGTCCTTCCTACGCTGTTTGATTTATTAAAAAAATGCAGCGAGGCTTTTTCATCGATGACGATCCTTTCTCTTTTGCCATCCAGATCACCTTGATTTATCATTCTACCGTGAATCACTTCCATATTAAAAAAATGATCGTAGCCCGCTGCAACGCCGTACATATCCAGCTTACCTTTCACCCTTCCAACCTTCGCCTCGGCAGCCCCGTATGTATTCGGGGATATATAGAGGATATCCTCCGGGAATCTGGCCTTAAGCGCCTCTATGTCTTCGGGGAAAATGAGGTCGGATTGTTGTATAGCTCTGTCGGCGGTCATTTCCCAGCTTATATAAATATACATGTTGTTCATCCCGAAGCCTTGAAATTCTTTACTCACTACTGCCTCTGCGCCGGCACCTATGGATGTTATCGCTATGACGGAGCTGATGCCGATGATTATTCCCAGCATGGTGAGAAAGGAGCGCATTTTATTCGCTTTTATGGAGAACAGGGCAAGCCTGACATTTTCAAATAAGAGCATCAATCCTTCCTCCCCGTAATGCACCCGTCTTTGAATGTGATAATGCGATCAGCATATCCCGCTACATCGGGTTCATGAGTGACGACTATCACAGTATTTCCTTCTACCCGGTTAAGGTCGGCAAAAATATCCATTATTTCGGAGGAAGACGAAGAATCCAAATTCCCTGTGGGTTCATCGGCCAATATTATTTGAGGGCTGTTTGCCAAAGCCCTTGCTATTGCGACCCTCTGCTTTTGACCGCCGGAGAGTTCATTTGGCATGTGCATTGCGCGATCTGATAAACCTACCTGCTCCAACAGCTTTTC
Source organism: uncultured Oscillospiraceae bacterium (assembly GCA_964530755.1). Lineage (GTDB taxonomy): Bacteria > Bacillota > Clostridia > Peptostreptococcales > Anaerovoracaceae > CAYRNC01. The sequence continues at coordinate 4,136 of CAZHBR010000013.1, forward strand.
TGCCAATGCTTTTCTCTCCTTAAAGCCGATTTTACCGTAAATCATCGGCAGCTCCACATTTTCCAACGCACTGTTTCTGGATATCAGATTAAAGGACTGAAAAACGAATCCTATCCTCTTATTTCTGATAGCGGAAAGCTCATCGTCAGTTTTCATATTAATATTGATTCCTTCCAAATAATAGCTTCCCTCTGTAGGACGATCAAGGCAACCCAAAATGTTCAAAAGCGTCGATTTACCGGACCCTGAGGCCCCCATCACCGCGATGAACTCCCCCTCCATGACGCTCATTGACACATCGTTTAGTGCTTTTACCGATATCGTACCGTTTTCATAAACCTTTGAAAGATTTTCGATCCTTATTATCTCTTTCATGCCTTACCTTTCAACAAAATGCGATATTAAAGTGTGATCGACGGATTGTCAAAGAGATCAAAACCGGGATTAAGGATTACTTTGTCCCCTGATGAAAGAGAACCGGAAAGCACCTCCAGATGAAATTCCCCCTCGATGCCGGGCTCGATTATCACCTTCTTAGCCAAAGCACCATCAGCGATAAAGACAAAGCTTTCTCCGGTATCGGGATCCTCCAAAACAGAGTCTATCGGAACGGCCATTACACCCGTTCTGCTTTCTATATGTATTTTCGCCCTTGCGGATACACCTGCAATCAACCGCATTTCCGCATCGTTTATATCTATCTGCACAGGTATAACCATCTCTTTGGATGCAGGGTCCAAAAGCTCTCCTGTAGGAGATATGCGGGAGACAGTGCCCTCGACGCTGTCCTCGCCAAGCATATCCGAGGTAATGGTAACCGATTGACCCGTTTTAATCTTGCCGATATCGTACTCGCTGATTTTTACATCCATTCTAAGTTTATCTAAGTCCACTATCACGAACATCGGCTTATTATCGTCGGTACTGTTTGCATTGCGCCCCAGACTTGTGTTCACTCTAGTAACCGTACCCGAAATAGGTGCACGGATATTAATGCTGTCAGATATATTAAAAGAGTTCAGGGTAATTTGATCATTCTCATAAGCTGTTTTAGCCCTCATGTATTCCGCTTTGGATATTGCCCCTTCATTATAAAGCGTTAAAGAGGCTTCGTAGTTGAATCGTGACTCCTCAAAGGCTTTAAGTGCCTTTTTATAATCGCCCTCTAAAGTCTTTCCATCAAGCACCGCAAGCACCTGACCCTTTTTAACGACATCCCCTTCCCGGGCTAAAATAGAGGAAACTTTACAATCAAGGGATGAGACTACATCTGCCGAATCAGAACCGTTGACTATGCCGTTAACATGGACATCCTGGCATAAATCCATTATTTCCGCCGTTCCTGTGGATACATGTGCAGGGATCTGCTTTTTACCTGACAATCCCGAAGCTATAATAATCGCTAAAACGACAGAAATTATAGCGAGAATCACAATGAGCCTTTTTTTTGGCCTTCTCTTTTTTGATCGGTTCACATTGTAAGCAGATGCCCCTTCTTCTTTAGTCGTTATGTTTTTCTTAGCGGACATGAATACCTCCGGCGATATCAGTGCATAATTGATAACTGTATATTACCACTTATATGACATTATCACAACGCTTTGACAACCCTAAGTTCCAGGTTGATTGTTACAGAAAAATCGGTATAATATGGATTAGAGTTTCAAGGGAGGTAATAGATGAGCATTTTATGGAATGAGCTCTTAATAGGCATACTGAATCTGGAATTAGAACACCTGATCATGTTTGCCGTAGGAGGACTTTTGATCTATTTGGCTATTGCCAAAGAATATGAGCCCATGCTTCTACTCCCGATAGGTTTTGGAGCTATACTGGCAAACATACCGCTCTCCTCCGCCATAGGAGAGTCGGGCTTTTTAAACATATTGTATAAAGCGGGAATTCAGACAGAGCTATTTCCCATTTTAATATTTATAGGGGTAGGGGCTATGATAGATTTCAAGCCCCTGATACAAAATCCCTTCATGTTTTTCTTCGGCGCAGCCGCGCAATTCGGCATATTCTTTACTATGATGTTCGCTTTAAGCACGGGGCACTTCAACCTGATGGAGGCGGCCTCCATCGGCATTATCGGAGCTGCCGACGGTCCTACATCCATATATGTAGCTAAGCAGTTTGCGCCCAATTATCTTGGACCCATATCGGTTGCTGCCTATTCCTATATGTCCCTTGTGCCTATCATACAACCCCCTGTAATTCGTCTTTTGACGACGCAGCAGGAAAGAAAAATTCACATGAAATATTCCCAGGTCAACATACCTAAAATAGCAGAAATCCTGTTTCCTATTATGATAACGCTGATCGCAGGCATCATCGCCCCTATCAGCGTTGCCCTTGTCGGATCCCTCATGTTCGGGAACCTTGTCCGCACCTGCGGAGTGCTCACGCGCCTGTCAAATTCAGCCCAAAACGAGCTTTCCAACCTCGTAACCCTATTGCTTGGCATAACAATCGGATCCACCATGACAGCAGATGCATTTCTGAATGTACAAACTCTCATGATAATGGGGATGGGTCTTGTGGCATTTATATTCGATACTGCAGGAG
>CAZHBR010000013.1:6713-7304 GCA_964530755.1 uncultured Oscillospiraceae bacterium
GTTTGCTAAGTTTTTAAATTTGTTTCTTAAAAATAAAGTAAATCCGATGATCGGTGCCGCGGGAATTTCGGCCTTTCCAATGTCCGGCAGGGTTGTGCAAAGGATGGCCACAAAGGAGGATCCCTCAAATTTTGTCCTTATGCAGGCTACCAGCGCCAACGTAGCCGGCCAGCTGGGATCTGTCGTGGCGGGAGGTTTACTGCTTGCTTTAGTACCCGCTATAATGATGGCTTCATAAAGGAGGTTCGCTGTGAATCAATTGATAATATCGGGACTTGAAATCTCACTGTTTGGTTTGGGGGGGGTCTTTGCGGTGCTGATCCTCTTTTACCTTTCTACAAAAATCATGCTTTCTGTTTTAAAGAAGAAAAGCAAACAGATAATTAAATAGCGTATAACGAAAGCCACGCACTTTAAATAGCATTTACTTAACCTATTCCAGTATAGTAATTTGCTATTTTTTTTTTTATGAATGTAGTATATGCTTAATATACAGAGCCTATCTGAATAATTAGATTTTTGCAGATGTCGACTGCATATTTTCGGTTAATTAATATTTCATGTTTGTGTATGCTTAAATAGTATGGGGTT
>CAZHBR010000013.1:7314-14679 GCA_964530755.1 uncultured Oscillospiraceae bacterium
CACCAAGGTGTGGTGTGAGGAAGCGATCGAAAAGGCGACGAGAGATCTTCTTGCCCCTTTAGGCGGAATGAAGGCCTTTATAAAAAAAGGTGAACGAGTCCTGATCAAGCCTAACTATGTGGTGCCACAGACTAAAAAAAGCGGTGTCACAACCCATCCATTGCTCATAAAAGCTATCGCCATATTAGCCAGGGAAGCGGGAGCCGGCGAAATCATTATCGGGGAAAATGTGGGAGTCGGATACGATGCACATGAAGCGTTTACCCGCTGCGGCGGACAACAGGTGGCCGATGATCTTAACATTAAACTGATACAAAACGGCAGAAAAACAAAGAGAGTCAGCTTCCCCTACAATAACTCCGTTAAAGAACTTGATATTGATGAAACGTGTCTGGATATTGATTGTCTGATCAATGTTCCCGTTATGAAAACACATATGATGACGGTCGTCTCCCTTTGCTTAAAAAACCTAAAAGGATGCCTGCCTCATAAATCCATGAAGGCCTTGCACATCGGAGGTGTGGATTACAGCCTTGTCGGTCTGTACGAAACAATTAAGCCGAGATTGAATATAATTGACGGAACGATAGGCCATCAAGGCATGGGCCCTATTAACGGCAAACCAAAGAAAGCCGATATGTTGATTGCCTCTTCCGACGGTTTTGCAGCCGATGTACTGGGCTGCTATCTTATGGGGATAGATATAAACACAGTTACCCATCTGACATATGCGGCCGGTATTACCGGAAAATCCCTGAATTACAATGATTACGAGGTGGTAGGTGATAATATTGAATACCTGAAAAATGAATTCGACCCGCCACCGACAGGCTGGGATGATGTATATGGGGCCCATGTAATTGCAAAAGACGCATGTACCGGGTGCAACAGCACACTGCTGGCCGCATTAGCTCAGCTTAACGATATGGGGCAAAGAGAACTGGTCGATGATATTTCATTTATCCTGGGACAAAGCGTTAAAGTACCAGAACAAGGCCTGAGGGATAAAGTGTTCTGCATCGGCAAATGCCTGTATGGTCAAAGAGAAAAAGGTAATATGTATTTGCCTGGATGCCCGCCGCCTAACTGGGCGATCATAGGAGAAATATTCCGATCCCACAATGTGGAAGAGGAAAGCGAATTCCGAAGGCAGCGCCTGGATTTCTACTATGATCTTCCCGCTGATGATGATTAAAAACATATAAACTACGGGACCCCATTTACCGAAATTCAGCAAACGGGGAAACGATATAAGTAAGGAGGGGAACTGAATGTCACAAGTATCTATAGCAAAATGCAAAGAGGTCTGGGATTATGAAGCGATCTATAAAGCGACGGAGGATGTGCTTAAGCCTTTAGGCGGCATGAAAGCCTTTGTTAAGCCCGGACAAACAGTTATGCTCAAACCGAATCTGGTTATGCCGGTCACCAAAAATCATGGAGGCACGACCCATCCCCTGCTCGTTAAAGCCCTGGCCGTAATGGCAAAAGAAGCAGGAGCAGAAAAAGTATCAATTTGCGATAATTCAGGGGTGGGATTTAATCGCGAGGAGTGCTATGAAACAACCGGAATGAATGCTGTCGGCAAAGAATTAGGTATTGAAGTATTTAACCCTGCAAAACAAACCACAACGTATCCCTTGCCGAACCATCCAAACTTAAATGAAATAAAAATCGGCAAGGATGTGATGGATTACGATGTCCTCATCAATATTCCAGTTATGAAAACACACATGCACACAACCGTTACCCTATGCCTGAAAAACCTGAAAGGATGCCTTGCCAGATCATCTATGAAAGCATTGCATATAGGCGGTGTTGACTATGGCCTTGGTACCCTTGCCAAAATTATTCAACCTGAATTAAACATCATAGACGGAACTATCGGACAGGAAGGCATGGGCCCGATAACAGGCGGACCAAAGAGGGCAAACTGCCTCATCGCCTCCGCCGATCCCTTTGCCGCGGATATCGTTGGCTGCAAGATAATGGACGTGGATCCGAAAACGATACGCCACTATACATGGGCTCATGACAAATACGGCATTTCGTTAGATTACAAAGATTATGAACTTCTTGGGGCCCCGATAGAAGAAATGGTAGTTCCTTTCGAACTGCCGCCCACCAGCCTGGATGACAAGTTCGGCGTACACGTAATAGAAAAGGACGCCTGCACCGGCTGCAATGCGTCTGTATTGGCTACTCTTTACAGGTTAGAAAAATTAGGCGATTTAGATCTGCTTGATGATTGCACTATCATCGTAGGGCAGAGTGCAAAGGTCCCTGAGGAAGGGGAAAAATGCAAAGGCAAAAAAATTCTCATCGGCGCCTGTCTGGCCTCGCAAAAAGAAAAAGGTGATCTGTTCATTGAAGGATGCCCCCCACAGGGTTGGGCCATAATGGGTGAACTTTACAGATTTAACGGAAGAGAAGAAAGAGATGAATTTGCTCGCAAGAGAATGGAGGTTTACACATCCGATACTGCCGATGGCGAGTACGGATGCTATTCTAAAAACAGAATTGAAGGAGTTCAATAATAATTTTGCTATACAATAATTGTTGCAGTGCTTACTGCAGAAAGAGAGGTGCAATCATGGGTAAATGGAAAGACGGAGCACAAATAGCTGTAATGATCAGCTACGATTTTGATGCAGAAACTTTATGGCTTTCGAGGGATCCTTCCAATAAGGACAGACCGGGCACGCTTTCTCATGGCGCTTACGCCGGTGTGACCGGAGTAAACGATGTGCTGGAATTGCTTAAACTTGCCCAGGTTCCGGCTACTTTTTTCGTACCGGGCTGGACGGCACAAAAATATCCTCATGTGATTGAAAACGTCGTAAAGGACGGACATGAGCTCGCTCATCACAGCTGGATACATGAGTGGGTAGGTGCTGTAGATGCCGATCCCGTTGTAGCAGAAGAAAATTTTGTGAGAACTCTTGACATGTTCGATAAAATAGTAGGAATCAAGCCTAAGGGATGGAGATGCCCTGCCTGCGAGGTAACTCAAATCGATATCGATTTGCTTGAGAAATACGGACTCATCTATTCCAGCAATATGATGGCTGACTACTTCCCCTATTGGCTTGAATCAGGGGATAAAAAAACCGGCATCGTTGAACTTCCGATGCAATGGATTACAGATGATGCTCCAAACATGTTATTCAGCGTAAGGCCTCCATACCGAAACATCATGTCTAATCAGGATGTACTTAGCATTTGGATGGAAGAATTCCTTGGCATTTACAGACAGGGGGGATTGTTCACCCTTTGCATGCATCCGCAGTTCTCCGGACGCCCGGGACGCGTCGATATGACAAGGGATCTATTGAACTATACTAGAAAATTCCCCCATGTATGGTATGCAACAGGTACGGAGATCGCTGAATATTGGAAAAATAATCTGGACAAGTTTGAAAGACAATAGAGGGGGCAAAACTTATGTTCCAAGTTGATGCAGTATATAAAAATGGAACCATCTATACAATGGATCCTGAATTGCCCAAAGCACAAGCCGTAGCCGTGACAGGCAATATAATCGCCGGGGTCGGAAGCGATACAGACATGGAAGCGGTAATCGGACCCGGTACAAAAGTATATGATCTGGGCGGCAAAACAGTAATTCCGGGATTTAATGACAGTCATAATCACATGATTACTCTTGGCATACTGAAAATCGGCGTGCCCATTCTGCCGGAGCAGTGTCCCGATATCGCAAAAATGAAGCTTGAAATTGCTGAAAAGGCAGCTGCGCTAGAACCGGGAGAGTGGATCTACGGAAGAGGATACGATGAAAGTCGGATGGAAGGCGGAATTATGCCCGATGCAAAGGATTTAGACGAGGTCGCACCCGACAATCCGGTCTTCCTCACAAGAACCTGCGGCCATATTTCCGTTGCAAACAGTCTGGCATTGAAGCTGGCTAAAATCGATGATAGCACAAAAGATCCATCGGGAGGTAAAATTGTTCGGGATGAACATGGAAAGGCTACCGGTTTTTTGCAGGAGACTGCACAGAGTCTAATCAAAAATATCATGCCTCCCTACGGTAAAGAAGATATCGTTAAAGCACTCGATCAAACTTGTAAAATCTACAACTCCTTTGGTATTACAAGCAGCAATGACTGCGGTACCAGCGCTGTAATTGAAGAGGAGGTCGAAGGCTGGGCCGAGGCGGGCTATTTGGACATGCTAACAGTAAGAACCAGCAACTACCTATATGCAAACAGCGTTGACAGACTTATCGATGCAGGGCTCCTTCACGGTGCTTACGGCAACAGCAAGCATCGTTTTGCAGGAGTAAAATTCATATTAGACGGCGGAATAGGCGGTTCAACAGCCGCGGTTAGCGAGCCCTACCTTACACCCCCGTATCAAAGGGGAATACTTTACATGGAACAAGAGGAGCTTGATGCACACGTTAAAAAATTTCACGATCTGGGAGTGCAGATGAGCATACACGGCATAGGAGAAAGGACGATAGACCAGCTTTTAAATTCGTATGAAAAGGCGCTCAAAGCAAATCCCAAGCCTGGCCACAGACACAGAGTCGAACACGCTTCTTTAGCCGATGATAAACAGCTTAAGCGCATGAAGGATTTAAATCTGTATGTTAACATGCAGCCGGGCTTTTTCTACTTCCTGGGAGACAGCCATTTAAACACCATTGGCTATGAAAGGGTAAAAAACGAATTCCCGATTAATACGGCCCTCAATATGGGCATTATGACTGCTATAGGCACCGATTGCCCTGTCATCGATGGGAATCCGAAATATACGCTTTACTCCACTGTTTTCAGAAAAACAATCAGCGGTCAAAGCTGCGGAACGGCAGAAGCCATATCCATGGAAAAGGCGATTTGGGCATATACCCAGGCCGGCGCCTGCTTTACCTTTGAAGAAAAAATCAAAGGCTCAATTACTGCCGGTAAGCTGGCCGACTTTATCGTGCTATCTTTAGATCCTATGAAGATCGATACCGATCATGCACAGGATGTTCTTGACATGTCCGTAGAAGCTACGATCATGGATGGAAAACTCGTATACGGTGGCATCTGACAATTATCTCATTTAAGATACCGTTGCGATTATCAAGCCTCTGTCAATGACAGAGGCTTGATTTAAATGAAACACCATATATTTAGGTGCGGGAACACTTATTTTTCCATTTTGACGATATCTATACACCGCTTCGCCAATATCGCAACCGGATCAACGAACCTGTCTGACATATTTAATCTTTCAGCCAGCAGAGGTAATTCCGTACAGCCTAAAATTACCGGTATATTGCGACACATGCTGTATCTTTTCACAAGAGATTCTACCTGGGCTGAAGCAACGGAAAAATCCCCGGCCTTAACCCCGTATATCCAATTCATGATCATTTTCTTATCGTCATCATCTGGTACAACAACATTCAAATTATAGTTTGCAAAAACAGTTTCATAAACCCTGGAGATGTATGTACCCTCTGTTGCAAACAGTATGAAATCTGTTAAATCATGATAGGCATTTTTCAAATAGACGGCTGTTTCCCGAATCATATGCAATATCGGTACCTTGACATACGGTAAGAGCCTATCATAGAAATAATGAGCGGTATTGCAGGGTATCACAATATAATCAGCGCCCATCGCCTCCAATTTAATGGCCGATCTCACCATTTCATACGTAGGATCCTTGCCAAGCCCCAAAATATATTCGGATCTGTCGGCAATGTCGGTATTGCTGTCGATCACAATATGAATATGCTCCTGATCCTTTGACACACTTGTGAATTCTATAATCTTTTTAAACAGATCAGCGGTTGCTGCGGGACCCATTCCTCCCATTATACCTAAAATCATTTTAACCACCTCACCGACATGGCTGTCCGTTAGCTTTCCCGATGGCGGCCGCAATTCTATCAGGAATTCGGGCGCATTCAGTCTCTGTTATAGAAGCGATAGAGATTCTGAGGCCCTTCCCGTTAAACGGAATTGTAAAAATTCCGTCTTTTTGCAGTTCACCGCCTACCGCATCGGGATTATCGCAAAGCACAACGGTAAAGAAGCCTGCACCATATGGGCACGTAGACAGACCCGAGGCCTTTGCCGCCTTTATAAAGGCCTTGCCCCTATTGCCCATCATAGCCGCTATCTCTTCTTTTTCCTTCATGACCTTTGTCAAAACTCCCTCATCCTTATATATGCGGCTGAGCAAAACCATAGGGGCACGGGGGCTGTTGGACCAGGTCCCCCGGCTTGAAAGAGTGCCGACTGTTTTGAACTCACAGGCGATATCCTCTTTAGACGTCAGGCAAATCAGGGCTCCCCCCCTCATGCCGTAAAGGGTAAAGCTTTTGGACATACTAAAAGCTATCAGTACAAGAATATTATCCTGCAGGCCGTCCAATTTGGGAAGAAATTTCCGGGATTCCTTCATATCGCCGGCAAAATCCAAATATGCTGCATCGATGAGCAGGGTAATTTTCTTATTGACATCTGCAGCGCTTTCCTTAAGAACTGACAGCAGTTTATCCCAATCGTCCAATGTAAAGGAATAGCCTGTAGGGTTATGGGAAGGCGTATTGATGATGATCACTAAACTGTCTTGTTTTTCGATCAATTGATCAATTTTTTCTTTAAATGATGAAGCGTTAAAACGCATGCTCTCATCAAATAATGTAAATGTGCAAAAGGAACGTTCCAATTCCCGGGCAATTATTTCATATGGACTCCAATGCCAATCAGAGGTGAGGACCGCATCATCCCGGCTAGTATAATTTTGTATGGCATTTCTGATGGCCCCCGTTCCTCCCGGTGTTGCAACGGCGCTCACAAAGCCTTTAGGAATATAATCCATAAAAACAGCCCTTTTGGCTGCTTCCAGATAAGCAGGGATACCGGCGACAGGTGCATATTCTGCATAATCGGTCAAAGCAAGCTCCTTTAACAGTTCCGCCACAGTCGGCAAAACCACTAAATTGCCTTGATCGTCCATAAATGTTCCTATCGTGGCGTTGATCACCTTGTCTTTGCCAAGGGCTATGATCATATCCTTTGCTTTTTTGTTGATGCCGAAAATCTTATCCTCTTTGTAGATATCTCTTTTGTTCTCCCTTGCCATGATAAGCCTTCTCACTGTCTTTTCCCCCTTTTGCATCTTTTCGACTATACTGTGCCTGTAATTAATCGCGAAGGCCTATATTGTCAAAGGCTTTCACATCGTTTCCAGCAGCTTCAAAGAATTCTCCATTTCGCGCATAAAATCCCCATAGCCCTTCCAGTTGCCCTTTTCTCTGGCGGAGATTGCATTGTTATAGGCAGCTACGGCATTTCTGATCAATTCATCGACAGTCATTTCACCCGGTACATCTGTACG
>CAZHBR010000014.1:0-9072 GCA_964530755.1 uncultured Oscillospiraceae bacterium
TTTTGGTGATCGCCGCAGTCAAAGTGGTCTTGCCATGGTCTACGTGCCCGATGGTGCCTATATTCACATGGGGCTTGGTACGTTCAAATTTAGATTTTGCCATTTGAATTTCCTCCTATTTTCCTTTAATTCCGAGGCTCGGGCAGTTTTTCAAAATGATCGAATTGCATGATGTGAACTCCCCTGCCCTGCGTCTTTGAGCGAAGATCGGTAGCGTAACCGAACATCTCTGCCAAGGGCACCAGGCCCCGAATTATCACGGCACCGTTTAACATATCGCTGCCTTCAATGCGTCCCCGCCTTGAGCTGATATCTCCTATGATATCTCCCATATATTCCTCGGGAGCCGTGACTTCTATCTTAAAGACAGGTTCAAGCAGCACGGGCTTTGCTTTTTTTGCCGCTTCACGAAATGCCATGGATGCCGCAATTTTAAAAGCCATCTCAGAGGAATCCACTTCGTGATATGAACCGTCATACAGTTCCACGCCTACATCAACCACCTGATATCCTGCTATAGGGCCGCTGTGCATGGACTCACGGATCCCTTCATCTATCTTGGAGATGTATTCCTTAGGTATAGCCCCTCCGACTACAGTGCTCTTAAATTCATACCCGGCACCGGGTTCCCTTGGATAAACGCGAATTTTCACGTGGCCGTATTGTCCCCGGCCTCCTGTCTGCTTAACATATCTGTAATCAACATCCGCCTCCCCTGCAAGCGTCTCTTTATAGGAGACCTGAGGCCTTCCTACATTGGCCTCCACCTTGAACTCGCGAAGAAGTCTGTCCACTATTATCTCTAAATGCAACTCTCCCATGCCTGCGATAATGGTCTGGCCGGTATCGGTATTTGTGAAGGATTTAAATGTGGGATCCTCCTCTGCCAGCTTGGAAAGGGCAATCCCCATCTTTTCCTGTCCCGCCTTGGTCTTGGGTTCTATGGCGATTTCGATCACAGGATCGGGAAATTCCATGGTTTCCAAAAGTATCGGTTGTTTTTCGTCGCATAGCGTGTCACCTGTAGTAGTCTCTTTTAACCCTACAGCGGCAGCTATATCCCCGGCGAAGGCTTCTTCAAGCTCCGCTCTGTGATTCGCGTGCATCTGTAATATCCTGCCCATTCGTTCCTTTTTTTCTTTCGAAGAATTGTAAACGTATGAACCGGCCTTAAGGCTGCCGGAATAAACGCGGAAAAATGCCAGTTTGCCTACAAAGGGATCAGCCATAATTTTAAAAGCAAGGGCTGAAAAGGGTCCGTTGTCATCTGCGGGCCTCTCCAATTCCTTCTCTGTTTTAGGTGCAATGCCCGCAATCGGGGGAATGTCTACCGGTGAAGGAAGATAGTCCAATACCGCATCAAGCAGGGGCTGAACCCCCTTGTTTTTATAAGATGCCCCGCAAAGGACGGGAACCAGTTTCCCTGCAATCGTCATCTTTCGTATCCCTGATTTTATATCGCTTATGGAAAACTCCTCGCCTTCAAGGTATTTTTCCAACAGTCTTTCATCCGATTCCGCTATGACCTCTATTAAAGCCTGCCTCGCCTCTTCCGCCTTTTTACGATATTCTTTTGGAACCTCCACTATATCGATTTGCCTTCCAAGATCATCCTTATAAATTTCCGCATACATCTCTACGATATCGATCATGCCGCTGAATTTATCCTCGCTTCCAATAGGCAGCTGGATGGCCACGGCGTTGGCCTTAAGCCTATCCCTTACAACACCTATGACGCGATGAAAATCCGCTCCTATGATGTCCATTTTATTAATGAAAATAATTTTCGGAACCCCGTATCTCTCTGCCTGTCTCCAGACAGTCTCAGACTGAGGCTCTACACCGCCTTTAGCGCAAAGAATGGTGACAGCGCCGTCAAGAACTCTGAGCGAACGCTCCACTTCAACCGTAAAATCCACATGGCCCGGGGTATCAATTATATTAATCCTATGATCTTTCCACTGCGCCGATGTTGCGGCGGAGGTAATCGTTATCCCTCTTTCCTGCTCTTGGGCCATCCAGTCCATGGTGGCGGCGCCTTCATGGACCTCCCCTAACTGATGTGTTTTTCCCGTATAAAACAGGATGCGCTCAGTAGTTGTGGTCTTACCGGCATCTATATGCGCCATGATGCCAATATTTCTTGTTTTTTCGATTGGAAATTGTCTAGGCATATGTCAGCTCCTTTCCACAACAACCCGCAAAGCAATATCTTCCAATTAAAAATCTTTCTACCACCTGTAATGTGCAAAAGCTCTGTTGGCCTCCGCCATTTTGTGGGTATCCTCACGTTTCTTAACAGATGCGCCCGCTCCGTTTGCCGCATCCATAAGTTCCTTTGCCAATCTCTCAGACATGGTCTTTTCACCTCTGGCTTTTGTATATTTCGTAAGCCAGCGCAGTCCGAGGGTCTGACGCCTCTCTGCACGCACTTCCACCGGAACCTGATAGTTGGCACCGCCTACACGCCTTGCTCTCACCTCCAGAACCGGCATAACATTGTTCATCGCCTTCTGAAATATTTCCAGCGGATCACTGCCTGTAGTTTTTTTGATCCTTTCAAATGCATCATATACGATGGATTGGGCTACACCCTTTTTTCCGTCAAGCATGATGCTGTTAATGAGCTTTGCAACGGCAACGCTCCCATACAGCGGATCCGGAAGCACTTCTCTTTTTGGTATGCTACCTTTTCTTGGCACTTCTCTTCCCTCCTTGTTACAATTTGGTACTCGACCCCAGGTAGAGGCCGCGGTGCGCTCTCAATCTATAATTAAGGGCACATTTTCCCGACATCTCATTTCTTGGCCTTTTTCGCTCCATATTTGGAGCGGGCCTGATTCCTTTGCGCAACTCCGGCAGTATCCAGAGTTCCCCTTACGATATGGTATCTTACACCGGGAAGATCTTTGACTCTGCCTCCGCGGATCAAGACGACGCTGTGTTCTTGGAGGTTGTGACCGATTCCAGGAATATAGGCCGTTACTTCGATACCGTTTGTAAGGCGCACCCTTGCCACTTTTCTTAATGCAGAATTAGGCTTTTTTGGGGTGACAGTCTTCACAGAAGTGCACACACCTCTTTTTTGCGGTGCCTCTGTATCCGTAGGCTCTCTTTTAATGGTATTCATGCTTTTTAGTAAAGCCGGTGCCTGAGATTTTTTTACGGATCTTTCCCTGCCCTTTCTTACCAATTGATTAATGGTAGGCATTATTACGCTTCTCCTTTCCTTGCAGTATAAACCTGCAAAAATACATAGTATTCAAACCTCGTTGAGGCTTAAAACAACCGTCGAAAAGTATATCACCATGTCTGCTTCGTTGTCAATTGTTTTCCAGCGTTTCGTTCAAATTGGCGGTCTCCGCATAAAGCATCGCCCTGGCGGCATCATGCTCAGTCACAACGACCGCCCTGTCCACGCCTGCCTGCTCCGCCAGTTCCTCTTCATCTTCATCATGAGCTTTAAAAGACTCCATATACTCGGTATTTATACCGTAATCAACATCGATATCCTTATATCTTTTCATACCTGTACCGGCAGGGATCAACTTCCCGATTATCACATTCTCCTTAAGACCCATAAGATTATCCGTCTTCCCTTTTATGGCGGCATCCGTCAGAACTCTCGTCGTTTCCTGGAAAGAGGCTGCCGATAAAAATGAGTTCGTCGCAAGCGAGGCCTTGGTGATACCAAGAAGGACCCTTTTCCCCACAGCCGGCTCCACATCCTTTGAAACAGCCAGGTTGTTAGCATCCTCAAGCTCGTGGTAGCTGTAAAGCCCTCCCGGGAGAAGGGTTGTGTCTCCGGATTCTTCAATCTTATATTTGGAAAGCATCTGACTGACAATGACCTCTATATGCTTGTCATTGATATCGACACCTTGATTTTTATATACCCTTTGAACCTCCTTAAGAAGATACTGATAAACGCCCTCAACCCCGTTAAGGCGCAGTATGTCATGGGGATTCAAAGGACCCTGGGTGATGGGATCCCCTGCCAATATGAAATCTCCTTTTGAGACCTTAAGCCTGGCTCCGTAGGGGATCACGTAGCTTTTTTCTTCCTCCCCCTGAACTTTAACCTCGATCTTATTGTCTTTTCTCGTTTCAATAGAGACGACCGTCCCGTCTGCCTCACAGATTTCCGCAAGCCCTTTTGGTTTTCTCGCTTCAAAAAGCTCCTCGACTCTGGGAAGGCCCTGGGTGATATCGCTTCCTGCCACACCTCCTGTGTGGAAGGTTCTCATTGTAAGCTGAGTTCCCGGCTCGCCGATCGATTGAGCCGCCAATATTCCAACCGCCTCGCCGATATTTACCGCTTCGCCTGTAGCAAGATTGCGGCCGTAGCATTGCGCGCATATTCCGTATTTGCTGCTGCAGGTCATAACAGAGCGTATAGCTACGGATTTAATTCCGGCCTTCTCTATCCTTTCGGCATCCTCCTCAAGAATTTCATTGCCCGCTTCAACTATCACCTCTTCGTCCTTTGTCTTTATGTCCATCAAAGCGATTCTTCCTACGATACGAGAATAAAGAGGTTCTATTATCTCTTTACCATCGGTAAAGGCCCTGACTTCTATCCCCCTGTTGGTGCCGCAGTCCATCTCCCTTACAATCACATTATGGCTTACATCGACAAGCCTTCTTGTCAGATATCCCGAGTCCGCCGTGCGCAAAGCCGTATCGGCAAGCCCCTTCCTTGCACCGTTTGTAGAAGTGAAATACTCCAAAACAGACAGCCCTTCACGGAAATTCGATATGATAGGGATTTCTATTGTATAACCCGAGGCGTTAGCCATAAGGCCGCGCATCCCGCAAATCTGCTGTATCTGTTTTTTGCTTCCCCTTGCCCCCGAGTGCGCCATAACGTACAGATTGTTCAGGGTGCTAAGGGATTTCATTAAGGCGTCGGCAACATCGTCTGTGGCCATATTCCACGTCCTCAATACTTTTTCATATCGCTCCGTCTCCGACATCAATCCCTTTCGATATGCAGACTCATATTTATCCACTTTATCGTGTGCCTCGGTTATGATCTCTTTTTTTGCCCTTGGGATTTCCATATCTGAAACGCTTATCGTTATTGCACCCATGGTGGAATAATGAAAACCTGTATCTTTTATATGATCAAGAATATTTGCCGTAGCGGTATTGCCGAACCTTCTATAGCATTTATCGATAATCTGTCCCAGCTTCTTCTTATCGCAAAGGTCATCCACCTCAAGGGAATAAGGATCTTCACCGCGATCCACATAACCTAAATCCTGAGGTATATTCTCGTTGAATATAAAACGCCCGACCGTGGATTCCACAAGCCTTCCCCTATCCTTATCGTCAAGCTTTTTCCTGACCTTAACCCTGGCATGCAGGCCGACTACCCCGTTACGGTAGGCCATCAGCATTTCATCGTAATCTGAAAATATCTTGCCATCACCTTTCTCGGCCGGAGTATCCCGCTTTTCTGTTCCAGGATGTGTCAGATAATAGCTTCCTAAGACCATGTCCTGAGTAGGTGTCGTAATGGGAGACCCATCCTTAGGAGCCAATATATTGTTAACCGATAACATCAGGAATCTGGCTTCGGCCTGTGCCTCAACAGAAAGGGGCACATGAACCGCCATCTGATCCCCGTCAAAGTCGGCATTATATGCTGTGCAAACAAGCGGGTGAAGCTTTATCGCCTTACCTTCTACCAGCACGGGTTCAAAGGCCTGTATCCCAAGCCTGTGCAGGGTCGGTGCCCGATTCAGCAAGACAGGGTGTTCTTTTATAACCTCATCAAGCACATCCCAGACCTCTGTCCTTACCTTTTCCACCATCCGCTTAGCGCTTTTTATATTGTGGGAATACCCGTCCTCCACAAGCCTTTTCATTATGAAAGGCTTAAAAAGCTCCAAAGCCATCTTCTTAGGCAGGCCGCACTGATAAAAACGAAGCTCGGGTCCCACAACGATTACGGAACGTCCTGAGTAATCAACCCGCTTTCCAAGCAGGTTTTGACGGAATCGGCCTTGTTTGCCCTTAAGCATATCGGAAAGGGATTTAAGAGGTCTTGAGCCCGGCCCGGTAACGGGCCTGCCCCGGCGGCCGTTATCGATTAAAGCGTCTACCGCCTCCTGAAGCATTCTTTTTTCATTTCTTACGATGATATCGGGTGCACCTAAATCCAACAGGCGCTTCAGCCGATTGTTCCGATTGATAACCCGTCTGTAAAGATCGTTCAAATCAGATGTTGCAAAGCGGCCTCCGTCGAGCTGCACCATAGGGCGAAGATCCGGCGGTATGACCGGAATACATTCCATTATCATCCATTCCGGTTTGTTGCCTGACAGCCTCAGGGCCTCAACTACCTCCATGCGCCTGACTATTCGTATTCTCTTTTGCCCTGTGCTTTCCTTAAGCTTATTTCTAAGATCCTCAGACAGTTCTTCCAGGTTTATTTTTGCAAGAAGCTCCTTTACGGCTTCCGCTCCCATGGCGGCCCGAAAGCTACCTCCATAAAGGTCCTTTGTCTCACGATACTGCTGCTCTGTAAGGATTTCCTTATATGCTAATTCAGTCTCGCCCGGCTCTATGACTATATAGGCGGCAAAGTAGAGCACCTTTTCTAAATTTCTTGGAGAGATATCCAAAACGAGGCCCATCCTGCTGGGTATTCCTTTAAAATACCATATATGTGAGACGGGAGCCGCCAGCTCTATGTGACCCATCCGCTCCCTTCGCACCTTGGCCTTTGTAACCTCAACACCGCAGCGATCGCAGATGATACCTTTATAGCGTATCCTTTTATATTTCCCGCAATGGCATTCCCAGTCCTTTGTAGGTCCGAAAATCTTTTCACAGAACAGGCCTTCCTTTTCAGGCTTAAGGGTTCTGTAATTAATCGTCTCGGGCTTCTTAACCTCGCCTCTTGACCAGCTCATTATTTTTTCCGTGGATGCGAGACCAATCTGCAGTGATTCAAAATTATTTAATTCTTGCATATCTTACCTCCTACAGGATCTCCTCGTCAGCATCTAAATCATCTTCCGGGTCAACATCTTCATCGTCATCATCTGAAGAATCTTCATCATCCTCTGATTTTTCCTCGCTAAACCCTGAATCAGCCTCAAAGAGCTCCTCCTCGTCGGTTACATTTTCTACCTCGGCAAGGCTTTCCAGTTCGGAAAGACCTTCCAGTTCCATGGATTCCTTAATCTCTATTTCCTCGTTTTGCTCAGACAAAACACGAACATCAAGACCCAGGCTTTGCATCTCTTTAATCAGCACCTTGAAGGATTCAGGAATGCCGGGCTCGGGGATGTTCTCCCCTTTAACGATAGCCTCGTATGTCTTCACCCGACCAACCACATCATCGGATTTAACCGTCAAAATTTCCTGAAGGGTATAGGCTGCTCCATATGCTTCAAGCGCCCACACCTCCATTTCCCCAAAGCGCTGACCGCCAAACTGGGCCTTGCCTCCAAGAGGCTGCTGTGTGACGAGGGAATAGGGGCCGGTGCTTCTTGCGTGTATTTTATCATCTACAAGATGGTGCAATTTCATCATATACATATATCCTACGGTGACCGGGTTATCAAAAACCTCTCCCGTCCTTCCGTCCCGCAAAATCAGCTTGCCGCTTTCGGGATAGCCGCATTCTTTTAAAAGATCTATTATTTCAAGCTCGCTTGCGCCGTCAAACACGGGCGTAGAAATATACCAGCCCTTAAACTTTGCGGCCAAGCCTAGATGAGCCTCCAACACCTGACCTATATTCATACGTGAGGGCACTCCTAAAGGATTCAGCATAACCTCAAGCGGAGTTCCGTCATCCATAAAGGGCATATCCTCTTCAGGCAAAATGCAGGATATAACGCCTTTATTGCCGTGGCGCCCGGCCATTTTATCACCTACGCTGACTTTTCTTTTTGTTGCCACATAAACCCTTACAAGCTTATTGACACCGGGCGGAAGTTCATCTCCCCTGTCTCTGGAAAAAACCTTCACATCGACAACAATTCCGGTCTCTCCATGAGGAACCCTAAGAGATGTATCCCTAACCTCGCGTGCCTTTTCACCGAAAATTGCACGCAAAAGCCTTTCCTCTGCGGTGAGTTCCGTCTCACCCTTAGGCGTGACCTTTCCGACAAGAATATCTGAAGAATTCACCTCAGCCCCAATGCGGACTATGCCTTCTTCATCCAGATCCTTAAGGGCGTCCTCGCCTACGTTGGGAATATCCCTTGTTATCTCCTCCGGTCCGAGCTTCGTGTCTCTTGCCTCGGATTCGTATTCCTCAATGTGAAGCGAGGTAAGGGAGTCCTCCATTATCAGGCGCTCATTCAATATGATAGCGTCCTCGTAATTAAACCCTTCCCAGGTCATGAAACCGATCAGAAGATTTTTCCCCAAAGCCACTTCACCGTTATCGGTAGAGGGACCGTCGGCAATGACCTCCCCTTCCGTTATTCTTTCCCCGCAGCACACTATGGGTTTTTGATTTATACATGTGCCTTGATTTGAACGCTTGAATTTAAGAAGCTTGTAATCATCGATCCCGCTGTCGCTGTCCCTTCTGACCTTTATTCTTGTAGAATCCACATATTCGACAGTGCCTGCGTTTTTTGCAAGCACGACGACTCCTGAATCCTTTGCCGCAATCGATTCCATACCGGTACCGATGATGGGCGTATCGGTAATGAGGAGGGGAACAGCTTGCCTTTGCATGTTAGAGCCCATGAGCGCACGGTTTGCATCGTCGTTTTCAAGAAACGGAATCATAGCCGTAGCTACCGAAACAACCTGCTTTGGAGATACATCCATGAAGTCGACCTCTTCGCAGGGGATCATATCTATTTGCCCTCCCGGCTTTCTCACAACAACCTTGCCGTTTACAAAGTGCCCTTTTTTGTCTAGAGGCTCGTTGGCCTGGGCAATTATGACCTGCTCCTCTTCGTCTGCTGTAAGATACTGAATGAAATCGGTTATAGCCCCTCTTTTTTTATCCACCTTTCTGTAAGGCGTTTCAATGAAACCGTACTCATTGATCCTGCCGTAAGTGGTAAGAGATCCGATCAATCCGATGTTCGG
>CAZHBR010000014.1:9082-14494 GCA_964530755.1 uncultured Oscillospiraceae bacterium
GGCCCCTCAGGTGTTTCTATGGGGCACATCCTTCCGTAGTGGGAATGATGCACGTCCCTAACTTCAAATCCGGCCCTCTCTCTTGACAGTCCGCCTGGTCCCAGGGCAGAAAGCCTTCTTTTATGGGTCAACTCGGCCAAGGGATTTGTCTGATCCATGAACTGGGAGAGCTGACTGCTTCCGAAGAACTCTTTTATAGCAGCTGTCACCGGTCGAATATTCATCAATGCCTGAGGTGTCGTAACCTCTATATCCTGTATGGTCATCCTCTCTTTAACAACCCTCTCCATGCGGGCCAGGCCGATTCGAAACTGATTCTGAAGCAGCTCCCCCACAGTCCGAAGCCTTCGATTTCCAAGATGATCGATATCATCAACGGATCCGACGCCATCAGACAAATTTAGTATATAGCTCACAGATGCGATTATGTCATCGAAAATTATATGCTTGGGAGAAAGCTGATTCCTCATGGCTGAAAGCTTTTCTATTATGAATTCCTTTTCCTGCTCGGTCATTTTTTCCTTCATCGTATTTAAGGCTGCTTTTAAAGCGGGATAATAGACCTTATCCGGGAGTTTTAACATGCTTATATCAAAGGGGATGTGCTCCTTTGGATTCACAAAGTGATTGCCGACTACCTTGACAGATCGTTTTTCATCAACCTTGCTGTAAACGTATACGTACTCCAAGCCCGAATTTTCAACCGCCAAACCTTGTTCACGGCTGATCTTCTGTCCCTTCTCTATCAGTACCTCGCCGGTTTTGGGATGTATGATATCCTCAAAGGCTGTGCAGCCTACAATTCGATTGGACAATCCAAGCTTTTTATTGTACTTGTAGCGCCCCACCTTTGCAAGGTCGTATCTTTTGGCATCAAAAAACAGCGCTTCTATTAAATCATAGGCGCTTTCAAAGGTAGCAGGTTCACCCGGGCGCAGCTTTTTATATATTTCCTTCAGGCCATCCTCGTAATTGACCGTGGTATCCTTCGCTATAGATTTCTGCAGCCGCTCATTATCCCCGAAGACGGCGATAATTTCATCATTTGTTCCCTCGTACAAAAGATTTGCAGTGTCGCTTCTGAATTCACCGTAACGCCGGATTTTTTTCAAAAAATCGAACCCGCCGGATCCGGAATTTTTTTCCCTTTCTATATTTTCCTTGGATTCGACAGCCTTATATGACAATGCCCTGAGCAACGTGGTTATCGGCTGCTTTCTTGTGCGGTCCACGCGCACTGAAATCACTTCATTTGAGTCGGTTTCAAACTCAAGCCAAGCCCCCCGGTTAGGGATGATCGTAGTAGAAAACAGCTTATTATTTGATTTATCCGTTGTGACATCGTAATAAGGTCCCGGCGAGCGGACAAGCTGTGTAACGACCACACGCTCTGCACCGTTATAGATAAAAGTGCCTTTATCTGTCATGAGCGGGAAATCGCCCATGAACACCTCTTGCTCTTTTACCTCACCTGTTTCCTTATTAACCAGCCTAACCTTTACTTTAAGCGGAGCCGCATAGGTAACATCTCTTTCTTTACACTCTTCTTGATCGTACTTTGGAGTATCGTTCAAAGAGTGATCGATAAATTCCAAGACCAGATTGTCTGCATAATCGCGGATCGGGGAAACGTCTTCAAAAACTTCCTTGAGTCCTTCTTTTATAAACCAGTCATATGAATCTTTTTGAATTTGAATAAGATTTGGCATGGAAACTACTTCATGAATTTTTGAGTAGCTCATACGTGTCTTGTTACCGATTTTAATGGGCTCTGGCATATTCATCACTCCTTGTACAGTAAACACCCTACTTTGCGTGGCAATATATTATAATACCACAACGCGTGTATGTAGTCAATGAAAATTTTTAGCCGTCCTTTCGACCCGAACCGGTACAGGAAAATGAAAGCCCGCTTCCGGCATCATCGAAACGGGCTCAACCTCTTTCGGTTTTATTTAAGTTCAACAGAGGCTCCGACATCTTCAAGAGATTTCTTGATGGCCTCCGCTTCTGCCTTTTCAATGCCTTCCTTTATATTAGAAGGGGCGCTGTCAACTAAGTCTTTTGCTTCCTTAAGCCCTAAACCTGTCAGTTCCCTGACAACCTTGATGACCTTTATTTTCTCGCCGCCGATTTCCGCCAGAACTACGGTAAATTCAGTTTGCTCTTCCACAGCCTCAGCCGCGGGTCCCGCACCGGCAACTGCCACAGGGGCGGCGGCGGATACACCAAATTCCTCCTCGCAGGCCGTTACAAGCTCATTTAATTCCATTACAGTCATCCCTTTGATGGCTTCAATTATCTGCTCCTTATTCATTTCTTCTCTCCTTAATTTAATTATGATACATTGCGCAGCCGTTTGCTATGCTTCCTTCGCATCTGCAATGGCCTGAAAGGTGCGAACTAATTTAGATAACGGCGCCTGAACGCTTCCCATAAACTTGGCAATGAGTTCTTCTCTTCCGGGCAGGCCCGCTATCATCTTAACGCCCTCGTTGTCATAGAAGTGTCCTTCGATAACGCCGCCTTTGAAAGCCATCTTTTTAAATTCCTTCATGACCTCATTCAGAATTTTTGCGGGCACAACAGCATCGTCATAGCTTATAGCCAAAGCACTGGGGCCCTTTAAAAGGCTGTCCAGTTCTTCAAATTCCGTTCCTTTGACGGCCCTGCTCATGAATGTGTTTTTATACACAGCATAATCGACATTCGCATCCCGAAGCTTTTTTCTCATTGATGTGGCCTGAGCTACATTTATACCCATGTAATCGATGATAACGGCGGATTGCGCTTTTTCAAGCTTCTCTTTTATTTCCTTCACAATGGCCTGTTTCTCCAAAAGGTTTTCTTGTGATCCCATAATGCTTCTCCTTTCCGAAATATTGTTAAAGAGCCTATTTCCATCCTGCAGACAGAAAAGGCTCTGATTTATTATATCTTCTACCTCGGCAGGAAATTAAGCTAAGCACCTGCTGTCTACAGTTAATATGCAGTTTTAATGGGCTCCTTACTTGTTAAAGCTGATTTTCGTGGGGTTCAGCTTTACCCCGGGTCCCATGGTGGTGGCAATGGTTACGCTTCTTAAATATTGTCCCTTCGCAACAGATGGCTTTGCCCTTATGATAGCTTCAAGCAAAGCATTAAAATTGTCAGTCAATTTCTTTGGACCAAAGGAGACTTTTCCTATCGATGTATGCACAATATTGCTTTTATCCAAACGATATTCCACCTTGCCGGCCTTTATTTCCTCGATCGCTTTTCCCACTTCCATAGTGACAGTCCCCGACTTGGGATTTGGCATAAGGCCCTTTGGACCCAGTATCTTGCCAAGCCTCCCCACCACCCCCATCATATCGGGTGATGCCACTATCACATCAAAATCAAACCAGTTTTCTTTTTGAATTCGCTGCGCCATCTCTTCGGCACCTACAAATTCAGCACCGGCATCTTCGGCCTCTTTAGCCTTATCGCCTTTTGCAAAGGCCAGCACCCTTTTCGTTTTACCCGTTCCGTGGGGCAGCACTATTGCCCCCCTTACCTGCTGGTCGGCATGCCTGCCGTCTACACCCAATCTTATGTGCACTTCAAATGTCTCATCGAATTTTGCCTTGGCAGTTTTTAAAACGAGTTCAATGCCTTCGTTCACATCGTATAAAGTCTCTTTGTCAATCAGTTTTACGGATTCTCTGTAGTCCTTGCCTCTTTTGGCCATTTTCTTCCTCCCTGTGGTATTAGCGGCATACGCCTCCCACTCATTCTTTTACTACAATGCCCATACTCTTTGCCGTACCCTTGATTACTTCTGCTGCAGAATCCAGGTTTGCAGCATTCAGATCGGGCATTTTAATTTTTGCGATCTCTTTCACCTGATCTATTGACAGGGTCGCTACTTTCTTGTTGTTGGGTTCGCCTGATGCCACGTCGAGGTTGGCCGCCTTTTTAAGCAGCACCGATGCGGGCGGTGTTTTGGTGATAAACGTGAATGATCTGTCCGTATAGACGGTGATGACTACAGGAATGATCATACCCGGCTGGTCGGCTGTTTTAGCGTTGAACTGTTTACAGAATTCCATGATGTTCACACCTTTTTGACCTAGAGCAGGTCCGACAGGAGGAGCAGGAGTTGCATTGCCTGCAGGAATCTGCAGCTTTATCAGGCCGTCAACTTTTTTTGCCATAATCTTATCTCCTTTCTTTATATTTTATCGACCTGTCCAAATTCTAATTCTACGGGAGTATCGCGTCCAAACATAGAAATTCTCACTCTCAGGGTCTGCCTGTCAAAATTGACTTCCTCGACAACGCCCATGAAGCTTTCGAACGGTCCGTTTATTACTTTTATGCTGTCACCCGGGCTTATGTCCAAATCGATTATGATCTTCTCTATGCCCATCCGCCTGACCTCCTCGTCAGTTAGGGGAATAGGTACTGAACCGTGGCCCACAAATCCGGTAACCCCTTGAGTGTTACGCACAAGATACCAGGATTCATTAGTTACAATCATCTTAACTATTACATATCCGGGGAACATCTTCCTGGTCTTTATTTTTCTTTGGCCATCCTTGATTTCGATGCGATCCTCCGTAGGCACCGCCACCTCAAGAACCAAATCTTGCATACCGCTGTTTTCAACCAGCTTTTCAATATTTACTTTAACTTTGTTTTCATGACCTGAATAGGTGTGAATAACATACCACTTTGCTTTGGATTCTCCGGATTCGTCTTCCTCTGCTTCACCAGGTATTTCATCCATCAATTCCAGATCATCATTATTTTTTTCCATCAATTACTCCTAAATCCTGATGTTCAAAACTGCTTTAAGCAAAGCCAGAAAACCTGAATCAAAGGCCCAGAATATGAGAGCAAATGCAGTACAAGTCAAAATTACAACACCGGTGAACGATACCAGCTCTTTCCTGGTAGGCCAGACGACTTTTTTCATTTCGGTTTTTACACCTTTAAAATAGTCTTTAAGGTTCATCCGCTTATTAGGCTTCGGCTTAACGGCAGGCTTTTTTTCTCTTACCATATTTTCACATCCCTTTGACTACTTTGTTTCTTTATGAACTGTGTGGGTTTTGCAGAATTTGCAGTATTTACTGAATTCAAGTCTATCCGAGTTGTTTTTTTTGTTTTTCATCGTGCTGTAGTTTCTCTGCTTGCATTCGGTGCAGGCAAGCGTAATTTTAACCCTCATGATGCGTTCCCTCCGCTTCTATCAAAACTAAGGCCCCCTGAGGATGGCCGTAAAGTCGCTTAATTAAACTATCATAATTTGTGCAGTCTGTCAATGACCAAAACTAAAGAAAATGCCGGATTGTCCGGCATTTTCATATCATACTAATTTCATCGGCCCCTACGAACTGATAGATGCTACAACACCCGCGCCTACAGTCCTTCCGCCTTCGCGAA
>CAZHBR010000015.1:0-3844 GCA_964530755.1 uncultured Oscillospiraceae bacterium
ATTAACATCCTTCTCCACATAATGAATATTGTTATTTGAAAGGAACTCCTTTGCAGTGGTGCAATGGGGTCATGTTTTTGATGTAAACATTATTACGTTTTTCATGCTTTCTCCTTTCCGTTCTGACTGAACTGCAACCCTTTATTTTGACTTAAGTATAATATAGCTTGAATCGCCATGAGGGACAATGTGTTTTTTGATTCTATTTTCTATTTCGGCACATAAATTTTAAAGTAGCCTGTTTGCTGCGTTACCTAAGAAAATGAATATACCATAAGAGGGCTGTTTACGATGGAATACACTGTTTCTGAAATACTTTCAATGCTCTATAAGCGTATGTGGATCATCATGATTTGTGTAATTTTGTGGAGTTTTGGCACCTATGGAATCACCAAACTATTCATTGATGAAAGATATGCAGCATCTGTATCCATGTATGCGGCGCCGATAAACAGTGGCACCGACATTTACGCATCTCTTAACATGCTAAACTACGCGAAACAGGTTGTGAACACCTATATTGAAATTCTTTGCACCAATGCTTTTTTAAATTCGGTCGCAAAGGAAAGCCGCCTGAATTACTCCGTAAATGAATTGAAAAAGATGATTACGATAAAAGTGGTGGGAAATACGGAGATATTTCGCGTACAGGTAGTGACAAAGGATCCTAAAGAGTCGCTATTACTGGCAAATACCGTTGCACGCCTTGCCCCAAGGAAAATCCTTGAAATCAGAAATGTCGATGCTGTCAAGATTGTTGATCCCGCTGTAATACCTGAAATACCAAGTTCGCCGAACATATTGCTAAACACTGTTGCGGGCTTTGCTGTTGGATTATTTTCGGGTATCTTGCTTGCCTTCATATCAGGTATTTTTGATAAGCGAATTAAGGATGAGGACGATCTGTTAAAAAGGTACAGCGTACCGCTTCTTGGCGTTGTACCGACAATTGAAGGTTGACAAGGTAAGATTATGAGGAGAAAAAGAAAAAACGGCAAAAATACCGATGGCAGAAAGGCGCTGATCACTGAAAGTGCCGATTTCGATGCAGTTGAAGCTTACAAGATTATAAGGGCCAATTTGAAATTTGCACTTTTGGGCCGAGAAGGCAGAAGCATTATGATAACAAGCCCGTGCCCGGGGGAGGGGAAATCGACCAATTGCAGCAATCTGGGTATAACACTGGCTGAAACGGGCAGCCGGGTTCTTTTATTAGATTGCGACCTTCGAAAGCCGGTAATGCATAAGCATTTTGACAGAATATGTTCACCAGGTCTTTCTGAACTTTTAGCAGGAATAAGCAGCATTTCAGAAGTCACCAGAGTTACGGATTACCAAAATCTCAATCTCATCTGTGGAGGTGTAATACCGCCTAACCCTGCCGAATTGCTGGGAAGCGCTGCAATGGGAGAAATTCTTCAAAGTCTTTGCGAAGACTATGAATACGTATTCCTTGATGCTCCGCCGGTCAATCCTTTGGCAGATGCGCTTGCCTTGTCCCCTTTAGTTGATGGGGTCGTGGTCGTCGTAAAGCAGGGTGTGACGACGTATCCGGAGCTGAATCGCGCTCTTTTCAGCCTGAAATTTGCAAATGCCAAGGTCGCAGGCGTTATTCTCAATCAATCAAAGCCCAAAGGCAGGTACAGATATATCGGAGGTAAAAAGAAAGGCTATTACGGGCACAAAAAAAAGATGTTCAAAGATCATGAGATGTGAGGTTGAAACGGATATTCATACCCACATCCTCCCCTGGATGGACGACGGCGCAAAAGATTTAAAAGAGGCTTTTGCCCTCATATCGTGTTTAAAAAATCAGGGGATCACCTTAGCT
This sequence comes from uncultured Oscillospiraceae bacterium, assembly GCA_964530755.1. Lineage (GTDB taxonomy): Bacteria > Bacillota > Clostridia > Peptostreptococcales > Anaerovoracaceae > CAYRNC01. Next base: position 1,832 of record CAZHBR010000015.1, read on the forward strand.
GTGCTCACTCCTCATTTTTATCCTCATATGGAAAGTCTCACAGAATTTCTGTTAAGAAGAAACAGGGCCTTTTCCTGCATAGCGGACAGCAAGCTTGACATGCTTCTTGCAAGCGAAATATATCTTTCCCGATCCTTGTTTGCTTATGATTCCATAGATCCGCTTCTCATAGGAAACAGGCGTCACATATTATTGGAGCTGCCTCTTTTTACAAGATGGAACGTTGCTGTATACAATCAAATCGATTGCCTTATGAAGAAATACGAAGTTAAACCCATAATCGCTCATATTGAAAGGTATGAGGCCATGATCCGCCGTGATGGAAATGCCCTTTACGAGCTGAAGGGTTTAGGGTGTCTTTTTCAAATTAATATCGGCTCGGTGATAGATAAACGGACAAGGGCTTTTGCAATAAGGCTCATTAAAGCAGGTTTTGCGGATTTTGTGGGTTCGGATTGCCATGATCTGTTTGAGAGAGCACCGCAATTTGACGCATTTAAAAGAATCGTGGGAGAAAAACTTCTCGTAAAACATATCGGGAAATGGAATCAGCCTCTTTATCTTTAAATATATATTAATACAGCAACAAAAAAGAAAAGACGATTGAGGGCACGATGGGGAAAAATAATTTATCAAAGAAGAAATATAACCTGCTTTCCTTGGAGTTTCAGCTAATAGAAGGTGTCCTTGCATATATACTGCTATTTTTGTCCTACGAATCAGCTGTAAGGTTTTTTCTGAATTCATCTGCAGAAATGCTTGCGATTAACGTGATCTTTCCCATACTGTTCATTTTTTTGTTAGCGCAGTATAAATTTTTTAGCTTTAATGAATTTCAATTTCAATTAACAAAAATAGTAACCTCTGCATTTATAACAGACGTTGTTATGATCCTGCTTCTTTATTTCATGGGTAAAGAAAGATGGCCCGCCAGTTTTTTTATAGCTACATTGTTTGTCCAAAGCGGGCTTTTACTGCTGTTAAAGCATATTTCAGGTTTATTCAGACGCAAGGTTACGGGAGGCCGCTTTCATCTGTTTCTGTCTGAGAACGGCGATGAAATCAGACCGGGTTATTCCTGCAGGCTCAAAGGTGATGCGGTAAAATCCCTGTCCTATAAAGATGAAAACCTTGAGGAATATTTACTTAAGGCGAGCCATATTTATTGGATTAAAGCGGATAAAGAGGCAATCAAAAGAGCTATATTAACTTGTTGTTCGTTGGAGGGAAAAAGTGTTTACTTCATCCCGGGTGCGTTTGAGCTGGCTGTTAAAAATTCCGCCTTTACCCTCATTGAAGATGTACCTGTGCTGGCGATGGAAAACCTCCGGCTCAGCCGGGGGGAGGCAGCCGTAAAAAGGACTGTTGATATAGTGCTTGCCTTTTTAGGGATAACGCTTGCACTGCCGCTTGTGATCTGCGTCGCCTTATGCATAAAATGCACCGACATGGGTCCTGTATTTTTTACCCAGGAAAGGGCAGGGCTGATGGGAAAGCCTTTCAAGGTTATAAAGTTCAGAAGCATGGTTGTTGATGCGGAAAAGGAAACCGGGGCTGTCTTTGCAAGGGAAAACGATTACAGGATTACAGGGATAGGGCGCATCATAAGAGCCTTCCGCATCGATGAAATCCCACAATTTCTAAATGTGCTTGCGGGGCACATGTCTTTGGTGGGTCCCAGGCCCGAGCGCCCTGTGTTCGTGGAAAAATATAAAAGAGAAATTCCTGAATATCGATATCGGATGTGGGTTAAACCCGGCATCACCGGGTTGGCGCAGGTTAAAGGGCATTACACCACTAAAGCGGCAAATAAGATAAGGTTCGATCTTGCATACATAATGAATTATTCGCTTTGGTTGGATTTCAAGATATTGGCCGAGACGGTCAAGGTGGTTTTTACGGGAAAGAGGTCAAAGGGGTTTAGCGTTTATGGATGTTGCGATGATTGTTCCGTACTATAAACCGGAGATTACGGCTATCGTTTCTCTTGCAGAGGAATTGGCGCTGGATCTA
>CAZHBR010000015.1:3854-14019 GCA_964530755.1 uncultured Oscillospiraceae bacterium
CGGTTATTACAGGATTTCCGCATCGAGGTATAGGCCATGAAATAACAAAGGAATACGTGAAAAGGGCAGACGAATGGGTCATGCATAATCTCAGAATACAAAGAGTCGGCAGCAGGCGGGGGGAGGGGAAAAATCTTTTCCTTAGAACAATATGGCATCTTGGAAGGACTTATTCCTTTTATAAAACAGCTAAGCACGTCTTAGCCGACGTCTTCCTCATATACAGTACTCCCCCTTTAATGGGCTTGCTTGGGGCAATATTGGCAAGACGGGTCCCGGTATTTTATTGTCTTCAGGATATATTTCCCGACAACCTGATCTGTCAGGGCAGGCTGAAGGAAAGCAGCATCATTTTCCGGTTGCTCAAAGCCGCAGAGAATTACATCTACAGCAAAGTAACATTTATTTCAACAATATCAGAAGACATGAAACAAAATCTTCTAATGAAAAATGTAGATGAAAAAAAAGTGGTCGTCATAGAAAACTGGGCGGATGCGGAAAAAATCAAGCGCGTGGATCGGATGGCAAATCACCTGTTTGATCGATTCGGTCTGGATAGGGATTCTTTTTATGTAACCTATTGCGGAAATCTGGGGTATGCACAGGATCCGGATTCTGTTTTGGAGTGTGCAAAGAAAACGGCATCAGAGGTTCCCGCGATTAAATATATCATCGTAGGAAATGGGATACAACAGCCCAGGATCGCAAAAAGAATAAAGGAAGAGGGAATAAAAAACGTTATTATGTTTCCTTTGCAGCCCCAAGAAGATTCGGCCTTAGTTTACAGCCTGGGAGATGTAGGACTAGTCCTGCTTAAACGGAATATGCTGTGCTGCTCAATGCCATCTAAGGTGTGGACTATGATGGCCGCTTCCCTGCCTCTCATATGCACAGCAGAAAAACAAAGCGGGCTCTATGATATTATCAGATCCGCAGAAGCAGGCATTTTAGTTGACCCGGAGGATGGGAATGGACTGAAAGAGGCCGTCATCAGCATGTACCGCGAAAAGGCCGATCTTTACAAATACGGCGAAAAAGGAAGAGTCTTTGTACAGAACAATCTGCAAAGGGGAAAGGCGACACAAGCGTATTTTAACCTTTTATCCAACAAGGAGAATCGCGATGTTTAAAGACAAAACCCTGATGATTACCGGAGGAACAGGCTCCTTTGGGAATGCTGTGCTAAAGCATTTTTTACATACCGATATAAGGGAGCTGCGAATATTTTCCCGCGATGAGAAGAAGCAAGACGATATGAGAAGATTTTACAAAAGCGAAAAAATCAAGTTCTATATCGGAGATGTAAGAGATGTAGAATCTATAAGAAATGCCATGTACGAGGTGGATTACATTTTTTCGGCGGCGGCATTGAAACAGGTTCCATCCTGTGAGTTTTTTCCGATGGAGGCCGTGAAAACCAATATCATCGGAACAGATAATGTTTTGAATGCAGCTATAAAATATGGAGTCAAAAAAGTAGTATGTCTTTCCACAGACAAGGCTGCTTATCCTATTAATGCCATGGGGATTTCAAAGGCGATGATGGAGAGGGTGTTTGTGGCAAAATCAAAAACGGTCGATCCCGGGAAAACGCTTATTTGCGGTTCTCGTTATGGAAACGTGATGGCATCACGCGGCTCTGTAGTCCCATTATTTATAAATCAGATAAAAAAAGGTCAGCCTTTAACTGTTACAAATCCGCTGATGACACGGTTTATGATGAATTTGGATGAGGCTGTAAACCTTGTGACATTTGCTTTTAAAAACGCGAGGGCCGGTGATATTCTGGTGCAAAAGTCCCCCGCATGCACCATAGGAGACTTAGCCCGGGCGCTGAAGGAGCTGTTTTCGGCTGAAAATGAAATAAAGGTTATAGGAACCCGACATGGAGAAAAAACCTATGAAACGCTTCTTACAAAAGAGGAGCATGCGGCTGCAGTCGATTTGGGAAGCTACTATAGGGTTCCTGCTGACACAAGGGATATGAATTATGACAAGTACATTACGCAGGGCAGCGGGAGGCTGTCAAAACAGGTCGATTACACATCTAACAGCACAGACAGGCTAAGCATTGATCAAATAAAGACAAGACTGCTGCAGTTGGATTATGTGAAAAATGAATTGATAGGATGGAAAGAAGCATGAATATATTAGTTACAGGATCAAAAGGCTTTATAGGCAAAAACCTCATTTCAAGGCTTTCAAACGAAGAAGGCGTAAACGTTTTTGAATGCGATAAAGACACCGAAGAGGATCTGCTGGATGAGTATTGCGCCGCTTCGGATTTCGTGTTTCATTTAGCCGGTGTTAATCGCCCCGAAAATCAGGCCTCATATATGGAAGTTAACGCGGGTCTGACGCAAAATCTTTTGAAGCATCTTAAGAGAAATCGCAATAAATGTCCTGTCATGTTAGCCTCATCGGTGCAGGCATGCTTGGATAATCCTTACGGTAAAAGTAAAAAGGCCGCAGAGGATATTTTGTTTCAATATAAAAAGGACAGCGGTGCTGATGTGCTTATTTATCGTTTCCCGAACATTTTTGGCAAGTGGGCGAAGTCCGGCTACAACAGCGCCGTCGCTACTTTTTGCTACAATATAACCCGCGGGCAGCCAGTCATTTTAAGCGATCCCGATCGGCTTCTTAATCTGGCATATATCGATGATGTCACAGAAGAATTGATTCTTGCAATGAAAGGCAATGCTTCCAGATTCGGAGAATATTGCAAGGTGGGTCAATCTTATTTCAAAAGGCTAGGCGAAATTGTGAATCTGCTTATGTTATTTCGGGAGGGTCGGGAAAAGCTTATCGTTCCCGATATGACAGACGGCTTTATAAAAAGACTTTACAGTACATACATAAGCTACCTTCCTATGGATGGATTGCTTTATGCTTTGACATCAAAGGAGGATCAAGGGGGGTCCTTTACGGAATTCATCAAAATGGGAAAGGGAGGGCAGGTATCGATCAACAGAATAAAGCCCGGCACAACAAAGGGAGATCACTGGCATCATTCTAAAATCGAAAAATTTTATGTTGCATGCGGAAAAGCCACGATCAGATTCAGAAAAGCAGGTGAAAAGGATGTACATGAGTATTTTTTAAGCGATGATCTCCCTTTTGCTATCGATATCCCCCCAGGATATACCCACAGCATAGAAAACAGCGGATTGGAAGATCTCATTGTTGTGATATGGGTCTGTGAAGAATACGATCCGGAAAATGCGGATACGTTTTCGCTAAAGGTGCAAGGAGGTTAGATCTGTGGAGAAACTTAGGATAATGACCGTTGTCGGGACGAGACCGGAAATTATCAGATTGTCCTGTGTAATAAAGAGGTTGGACGAAGCCTTGGCGGTAGAGCATACATTGGTTCATACGGGTCAGAACTATGATTATGAACTGAACGGGATATTTTTCGAGGATTTAGAATTGAGAAAACCGGATTATTTCCTGGCAGCCGAAGATGAAAGCGCTTTAAAAACCGTAGGAAATATTCTTTCCAAGATGGAAAAGGTTCTTTCGGTAATCAGGCCGGATGCCTTCCTTGTTCTTGGTGATACGAACAGCACCCTTTGTGCAATCGCAGCAAAGAGAATGCATATACCTGTATTTCATATGGAGGCCGGAAACAGATGCTTTGATCAAAGGGTGCCTGAAGAGATCAACAGAAAAATTGTGGATCATGTTTCAGATATCAATATGACCTACAGCGACTTGGCAAGAGAACATCTGATAAAAGAGGGATTCCCTGCAGACAGGGTTATAAAGACGGGCAGCCCGATGTATGAGGTGCTAAAAGCGCAGGCGGACGATATTGAAAAGTCGGATGTTTTGCTGAGTTTTGACCTTCCAAATGATGGGTTTTTCGTCGTCTCCTCGCATAGAGAGGAGAATATCAATTCTGAATCTTTTTTTGATCTCACAGACAGTCTGAACGCAATAGCGATGAAGTATGAAATACCGGTGATCGTAAGCACTCATCCAAGAACAAGAAAAAGGATAGAGGAAAGCAATGAGAAATTAAGCCCCCTTATTGTGCTCTCAAAGCCCCTGGGGTTTCACGATTATGTCAAGCTGGAGCTCAATGCAAAAGCGGTTTTAAGCGACAGCGGAACCATAAGTGAAGAATCTTCGATACTCGGTTTTCCCGCTTTGAATATCAGACAGACCCACGAAAGGCCGGAAGCGATGGAGGAGGCAGCTGTGATTATGACAGGTTTAAAAAAAGACAGAATTCTGCAGGGCCTGTCTGTACTTGCAGCCCGGCCAAAAGGGGCAGTGCAGCAAGTAAAGGATTATTGCGTGCCAAATGTGTCGGAGAAAGTGCTGAGAATAATATTGTCCTACACGGATTACGTAAATCGTACCGTCTGGCAGTCTTTTACAGGAGGGTCCTTGTGAACATACTGCTTATCTCTCCTTTGCCGCCGCCCGAAGGAGGGATGGCCAGCTGGACATGTAATTATCTTGCAAGTAAAAAGGCTGCCGAGAATAATGTCTTTATTGTAAATACCGCTGTCATAGGGAAAAGGGTTAAAAATTACGGTAAATTAAGCATACGGGACGAGATAAAAAGGACACGCTTTATTTTGTCGGAAATACGAAAGATGCTCAGGGAAAAGGAATTTGATGCCGTGCACCTTAATTGTTCCCTTGGAAGGTTTGGTCTTGTAAGAGATTACCTTTCCGCCGCCGTTGTAAAAAGGCATAAAAAAAAATTGATAACACAGTTTCACTGCGATATTTCCCGTCTGGCAGGTGTAGGATTGCGCCTGTGCATTTTACAAAAGCTTGTACGCCTATCAGATGAGGTTCTTGTTTTAAATGATGCCTCATCAGATTATATCTATCGGTATTGCAACGGCACAACATGTAAAATCGTATCAAATTTTCTTTCGGGTGAATATTTAAAATCCGTTTCGAGGGCTACCGTGTCCGATGAGGGGGTTAAGGACGTTTTGTATGCGGGCCATGTGGAAGTGAATAAAGGAGCAAGGGTAATTTACGAGACAGCAAGACGCTTCCCGGAAATTCATTTCATTCTGCTTGGTTCAAAAAGCACAGATATAAATATGAAGCCGCCGGAAAACGTTCATCTGTTTGGAGAAGTGACAAGGGAACGGGTTATAAGTGAAATGCTGAAGGCCGACGTTTTTTTATTTCCCTCCCGCCGGGAAGGATTTCCAATGGTAATCCTTGAAGCTATGGCCTGCGGACTGCCCATTATCGCAACGCCGGCAGGGGCTATTCCAAAGATGATAGATGATAAGGGGGCGATCCTCATTCCAGCGGACGATGCAAATGCGGCAGAGCGCGCGATTTTAAGGTTGATGAGCCGTGAGAAAAGGAAGAGCATGGCAGATGCTAACAGTGAAAAGTTCAAAGCATGCTATACCGAGGAGAAAGTAATGGGGGAGCTGTTCAATCTGTATGCCAAATAGTGTTAAGGAAGGGTCTGACAGCATGAAACGAGTCATATTGTTCATACCGAGTCTGGTAACGGGAGGTGCCGAAAAATTTGTAACGGATCTCGCCATACGCATAGATAAGGATCGGTTTTCAGTATGTGTTGCTGTCATTTCCGATATTATTCCGTCTGAATATGCCGAAAGTCAATTCCCCGAGCTCTTAAAGAGTCAAGGCATAGGCGTATACGGCCTAAAAGGCAGAAATAGATTGCATACTATTTTTAACATATTAAAATTTCTTCGCTTACAAAGGCCGGATGCAGTTCATACGAATCTGGGCTCTCTTTATTACGTGATGGTGCCTGCTGCTATTTTCGGCATAAAAAGGAGAGTGCACACATTTCACAATATGCCGGATTTTACGGCAAAGGGCATAAAAAAACATCTGTATAACATTGCATTTAAGTTGCTCAATTTTACCCCTGTTGCTGTTTCTCAATGCGTAGGAAAAGAAATGTCCGACTACTTTAAAATTCCTCTTGCGGAAATACAGTGCATATATAACGGAGTGGATACGAAGGCCTTTTATCCTGTCATTCGCTCCTATCATAGCAATGCCGCCTCTTTTATAAATTTAGGCTCCTTGATACCTGTAAAAAATCATAAACTTTTGATAGATGCATTTGTAATAGCGAGGGGGAAATGCGATGATATCCGCCTTACAATTCTAGGAGAAGGGGAGTTAAAAGAGGGGCTATCGGCGCAAATTGCCGGTTATGGACTTTCAGACTTCGTAAATATTTCTGGGGTGACACCGGATGTATCGTATCGGTTGAACTGTGCGGACATCTATATAATGTCTTCAAACACAGAGGGTCTGCCCCTTTCCATATTAGAAGCCATGGCATCCGGGCTTCCGGTCATAGCTACCGATGCCGGAGGTGTTACAGATATCGTTTCACACGGTGAAAACGGGTTTATCTGTCCTGTTTGGGACGCAGAGGCCCTGTCTGATGCCATGGTCAGGCTGGTGCATGATTTGGATTTAAGAAAATCGATGGGAGAAGCTGCAAGAAAAAGGGCGATCACTTTTGATTACGAATACTGTATAAAAAAATATCAGAAATTATATATGGGTGCATAGCTATGAAGCTTAATGATACAGTTTATAAAGGTCATTTGTTTTTAATAGTCTTATACATATTGACAGCTCCTTTTGGCATGCTTACGATTCCCGGCTTGGGATCTGCAATGAAAATATTTTCCATATTTATTGTACTGGCAGGTATTGCACTCCTTATTTATGAAGACGCCGCAATCAAATTCAACAACAGCCTTGCGTGGGCATGGTCTCTTTATGCAATCTATACTGCTTTTTCAAGTCTGTGGTCAAAGGATTTCGAAACGAGCCTTTACACAGGAGCCGGGATGGTGCAGGTGTTGATTCTGTCCCTTGTTGTGACAAAATTCGAATTGCTTGAGAAGGATGTGCGGGTAATAGAAGGGGCGTGGCTGATTGTATCTGTAATATGCCTTCTTCTGTTTTTTGGAGGCGCGGGTCATCAATACGAATATGGAGGCAGGTCGACAATAATGTTTGAATCAGGCGGTGCAGACCCCAATGAGTTCTGTGCCTATTTTTATATGATCCTGGCTTTTTTAACTGTAAGAATTTTGAAAAAAGGGCTCAGGCCGGTTAGCTTGATCTGCTCAGCCTATATGCTTGCGGTTTTCTTTTGCATCCTTTTAACAGGATCAAGGGGCGGGCTGCTTGGAGCATTCGTCGCAATTTCTGTGCCCTGGCTGTTTTATGGTTCTGCTCCGCTTAAAAGGCTTGTGGTTTTGTGCATAGCGCTTTTAACATTCTATCTGATCTTTACATATTTTATAGTTTCACTGCTGCCTGTGGAGATAATAGAGCGTCTGAGGCCGGATTCAATAATTGCGGACGGGGGAAGCGAAAGGACCGCGATCTGGCAAGAAGCATTTACAGATATATTTTCCGGAACAATGCGGCTGATATACGGGTATGGGCCTTTTGGGGTAACGTTCATGAGATCTGCGATGCACAATCAATTCATCCAGGCTTTGATGGACGGCGGCTTAATCGGTCTTTTATTATATATATTCTTTTTCGTGCAGCTTATTAAGAGAGCATACCGGATCGATCCCGCTTTTTTGGGGGGTACGGCGGCAGCATTTACATCGCTTCTCACTCTTACTGCATACGCCTTCTTTAAGCCGGTTTGGGTGATTTTTTCTATGTGTCTGCTTTCGCGTGCAAAGGAGGATGTTAATGAATATCAAGGATTTTCTGTTGAGGGTTGCGGGATCTGAATGGGCGGTGGCCCTCAGGCCTAATCAGGGGGAGGGAAAGATATTTGAAAAAGACGTACAGCTGTTTACGCTTCTTGAAAACACAAAAAGATATTGGTGTGCAGATCCTTTTATTGTGGAGAGCGAGGAAGGCGCATTTATTTTCTTTGAAGCCTTTGATCGGCTAAGAAGGAGGGGTTTAATCGGATACCGCAGGATAGAGGGCGACGGGGTCGGCAAGATCAATATTATAATCCGTGAGTCCTTTCACCTGTCATATCCATGCATATATAGACAGGGAAAAACCTGGTACATGATACCGGAAACCAGGGACGCGAACAGGATTATCAGATATCGGGCGATCCGGTTCCCGGATAAATGGGAAAAAGACACTATACTTATTGATAACATAAAGGCGGTGGACAGTACGGTGCTTTTAAGCAGCGACAGCGACCTTACATTATTTGTCTATCTTTGGGTCAGCTTCAACAAGGGAGAGCTGCAGGTAATTAATTTAAAACCGGAACGCAGGGAGATAACTTTGTTGGGAAGCGTTAAGGATGAACGCGGTCTTATGCGTCCGGCGGGCAACTTGTTTTTTATAAAAGATGTGCTTATAAGGCCCTCTCAGATATGCATCAAAAGATACGGTGAAGGGATATTATTCAATAAGGTGCTGTGTAAGGAGGGTTCTTATGCAGAAGAGGAATTCAAAAGACTTACAATCGATGATATAGCCCTTACGAAAAATGTACAACTAAAAGGGGTCCATACCTACAATCATTCGAAAAACTGGGAGGTTATCGATGTGGAGATAGGCGGGATAAGCCTGATCAGGGTGGTCGATCTCGTACCGAGGTTGTATCGTTATATTAAGAAGCGAATTTTTGCGGTATACTGCGATGAAGCTTAGCGTTATAATCAGCGCCTACAATCTTGCGGGCATAATTGAAAAAACGCTGCATTCCTTTATGCGCCAGACAAACAGTCAGTTTGAGCTCATCGTAGTGGATGACGGCTCTGCGGATGAAACGTATGAAAAAGCAAAGCAGGTCCTTGCTGAATACAAAGGTGATTATAAAATAATCAGAAAACCTAACGGGGGTGTCAGCTCCGGCCGGAATCGGGGTTTAAGGGAGGCTGTCGGGGAGTATGTATTGTTTTTTGATGGGGATGATTATGCCGCAGATGATCTTGTGGAGAGTTTATCCAGTCTTTCGGGATCATTTGATGTCATCTGCTGGGGCTATGATACCGTGGAAGAAAACGGGGGCATTTCTTCGGGATATTTTGACGGGTACAGGCATATTAAAAATGTTATAACAGGAAAACAGGCATTAACGAATATATTTATCGATAAAACCATGTGGATTTGGACCGGAAGCGCGGCCTACAGAAGGGATTTCTTGATTTTAAATGGCCTTTGCTATATTGAGGGCTGTGCTAACGGAGAGGACCAGGAATTTTCGACAAAGGTCCTTTCTGTGGCTGAAAGCGTATTTTTCATTAACAGGGTGCTTTCTTATTATGTACAAAGAAAAGGTTCTATAACCTTAAGCAATAGCATCAGAAAATTTGATGTGATATTTGCGCTTAGGAGGACAGCCAGGTATCTATTTGGACATAAAGATGAGCATCTCACAAAGATAGCGGGAATAATTTCTAACAGGGAGATGATCAAAAACTATCTGGACAGTCTGGATACATGCATGGTCGGTACAGATATCGGATCGGTTTTGAATAAAATAGACAGTGCATATCCCGGTCTTAATGCCGGTATCAGGGATATCATGAGACGATATCGGCAAAAGGACGGCAGCATAGGGGCCAAGTGCAGATTGTTTCTTATTTCCCCGAATTTGTACATGACAGCTTTATTACTTAAGCACAGGATAAAACCGGGTAAGGCAGGTAAAAAGAAATGAATATCTATATTTACAATTGCTCCAATACATTCAATTACGGATCCATGATGATGTGTGAAAATTTTATGTACTATTTTAACAAGGTGTCTGGAGGAATCAATCGATATTATGTAGAAACAGAGCATGGAATAAATACGGAAAGGCTGAAATATGCAACAGGAATCGATGAAATATATCCTGTCGCAATGAATTCACTTTTTGTGAACGGGCTTTGCAAAACTGATTGTCTTATGGCTTTGGCGGGATTAAAGAAGGTGTCCTCAGATTTTGCAAGGAAAATAGATATGGCGGTGGTCCTTGGAGGGGATGATTTTACCGAGGATTATGGTTTCGTCGGCCCCGTTGTCTTTGCATTTCTGTTTAACCTGTTTATAAAAGAGGGCGGAAGGCTGGTCATGCTCGGTCAGACAATGGGTCCTTTTCACTCTTATCGCGTACCCATTATGAAGGTTCTGCTAAAAAAAATAGACAGGATATTTACCAGGGAGGACCGGACTTACAGGTATTTAGAAA
>CAZHBR010000016.1:0-11612 GCA_964530755.1 uncultured Oscillospiraceae bacterium
GCTGGGTGGTGTGGGAGGTCGGTAGGTGAAATAATCACCTACCTCCTACCCGATAGAAAGGGGCACGACGATGAGTAATACACTGATCGATTGTATAGATGTCGGTACTGAAAACTGCCCATGTTATCTGGCCGCTACGGGGGATTGCCTGATATGCAGCCGTTTACAGGGAAAAAGCGATTGCGATTGTAATTGGAAGGGTGTTTGTGTATATAACGAATATCTTCAGGGAAACCGGAGAATCAATAATCCCAGAGTTGAGTTTTCAGGAGCAATTCTCGATAAAAAATACTATATGGATGATCTGGCAGTCTTTGCTTTAAGGGTGGAAAAGGGTTTTGCGCTTAAATCAAGCGTGCCGGGATCATTCATATTTCTTAGAGACAAAGCCAGCCCAGGCTATTATGATACGCCTTTATGCGTAATAAAGGCCGACGTAGAAAAAGGCATCATCTGGGTGGCGGTTAAAATCATATCTGCTAAGACAAAGACTATTGCGGCCGTGGAGGACAGCCTTATGATAAGGGGTATATACAGAAACGGCATTTTAGGCGTTTCCCACCTTACCGGCAGGAACGTTAAAGATAATAAAATATTGATCATAGCCAAAGGAATGGGCCTTGCTCCCGGGATATTGGCTGCGACATATCTTTGGCAGAAAAACAGGGTTGACTGGGTTATAGATCTTGAAAAAATCAGTGAAGAGCTAATATCCGATTTTCTTGGCGAGGGCGAAGGAATAATAAGGTATATGTGTCTTTCCAGAGAAGACGATCTTTTGGATCTTCGCAATCTGCTTGCAAGGGAAAACTATGATTCGGTTGTAATTCTTGCATCCGATCATTATTTATCGCTGATTGGCGATCTTGTAAAGGATGTTTCTCCTGATGCAGGAATATCTGTCAGCAATAATTTTCACATATGTTGCGGCGAGGGTGTGTGCGGCTCATGCTCTGCAGCGGACGGCCAAGGTAATACGCGTAAGATGTGCAAGTGTCAAAACAGGGTCTCCTTGTAAGGGTGTTTCGAAAATGTTAAAATATTAAACACGGAAACACTCAAAAGAGGGAAAGATAATGAAAATGAGACCTGTTAACGGAAAACGGTTAAGGCGCACATGCACTATTTACAAGAATGAATTAAACAGTATTTTAAATGCGATACATGAGGATATATTGATTACTAACGGCAAGGGTATAGTTATTCATGTAAGTTCCACATTTGAAGAGGTGTACGGGATCAGTCACGATAAGGCAGTCGGTATGAGCGTGTTTGAAATGGAGGCTGAAGGCTATTTCAAACCTTCCATTACCGCAATCGTATTGGAGACCGGTAAAAAGGTTACCATGTCGCAAAAAAATAACAAGGGCCGCGATATTGTAGTCACGGCAACACCTGTATTTGACGAAGGGGGAAAGCTGTCCCGCGTCATCAGTTTTTCAAGGGATGTTACCGATTTTCTGTCGCTGAAAGAGCAGTATTCAATTCTTGAAAATAAGATGATTCGCTACGAGGAGGAATTGGAGGAGCTCAGGCGGGAGGCGACGGCAGTTGATGATATCGTCGCAAAGGATCCAAAAACGCAAAAAGTACTCAACACTGTGCGGCGCATTGCCCCTTTTGACACAAACGTACTGCTTACCGGAGAGTCCGGTGTGGGTAAAGGCGTATTTGCTAAAATTATTCACAATAGCAGCAAGCGTTTCAGGGGTCCGTTTTTAGAGATAAATTGCGGTGCAATCCCTGAAAACTTATTGGAGCCGGAGCTGTTTGGATATGAGAAGGGATCCTTCAGCGGTGCCAGTAAAGAGGGCAAGCTGGGTCTGATCGAGCTTTCAAAAAATGGTACACTTTTCCTTGATGAAATCGGTGAACTGCCGTTAAATCTCCAAGTTAAAATACTTCAGGTTATTCAGAATAAAACGATCAAAAGAGTCGGGGGCATCCATGAAATACCTGTGGATTTTCGCCTTGTGGCGGCAACTAATAAGAATTTAAAGCTGCTTCTTGAAAAAAAAATGTTTCGCGAGGATCTCTATTATCGTCTAAATGTCATTTCCATTGAGATACCACCGTTAAGAGAAAGGGATAAGGATATAATCCCCATGATCGCATTTTTTGTACGCAAAATAAATCAGCGCCACGGCATTCAGAAAGTATTATCAAAAGAATCGTATGATATTTTATCTAAATACGGGTGGCCCGGGAATGTCCGCGAGTTGGAAAACCTGCTGGAACACATAATGCTGACTGCAATCGGCACTGTTATAGAAGCCGATGATTTGCCTGAATATGTCCGCAGCATAAACAGCGATGAAATATATGATGAGCATAACTGGAACCTTCAATCGGCTTTAAATAAAGTTGAAGAAAAATATGTGAGAAAGGCCTGGGATCGGACTAAAACTACAATCGGCGTTGCGGCACTGCTTGGAGTCAGTCAGCCGACCGCTGTGAGAAAAATAAAAAAATATATACGTTAACGACAAAATTAATTCATGGATGAATAATAATATTCATCCATGAATACCGGGGCACCCTCTAAAAGGCGCAACTAGGCCTTTCAGGGGTGTTTTTTTATTCATGCATGAATACTTTTTTTGTTCAGGCTATTTCGAATATGGTCAGATTGGTTGGAATATAGCCATTATTGACCTGGCATTGATTTTGCTAATTATAAGTAATGAGAAATAATCGGTTTGGACGTTCCAAACAAGCTTCAATGAATCAGCACAAGGAGGAAAGAATAATGGACAAAGTAAAATATCAACCACCGGAGATTACAGGACCGCGGTTTGCAGGGATTAAAACCTTTATGAGGCTTCCGCATGTTAAAACCACTACAGATGTAGATCTTGCCATTGTCGGCATTGCTTTTGATACAGGCGCAAGCTATAAGAGCGGGGCCCGATTCGGTCCTTCGGCCATCAGGGAGGCTTCTACATTGATGAGGAATTACAGCATGAATTTAGATGTCAATATTTTTGATCATCTTTCGTGCGTGGATTACGGTGATATAGATGTTGTCCCGGGGTATATTCATGAAACATATAAAAATATAGAAGAGGGGCTGTATCCGCTGATAAATGCAGGTGTTGTACCGATTTCATTAGGCGGAGATCATTCTATCACCCTGGCGGAGCTGAGAGCGGTCTTTGAAAAGCATGGCCCTGTGGCTTTGGTGCATTTTGATTCTCATCTTGATACCTGGGATAATTATTGGGGCATGAAATATACGCACGGTACGCCGTTTCGCAGGGCCTGCGAAGAAGGTTTGATCGATACTGCCCATTCAATTCAGGTAGGCATCAGGGGATCCCAATACGGTCCGGAAGATATACAAGGTTCAGAGGATTTGGGCTTTGAGGTTTTAACAGCAAATGAACTCCATCGGATCGGTATCGATGAGGGCGTAAAAAGAATCCAAAGCAGGGCCGGGGATGCTAAGGTGTTTTTGTCATTTGACATCGATTTTATGGATCCGTCTGTTGCTCCGGGTACAGGAACTGTAGAAGTGGGCGGGTTCAACGGTTATCAGGCGATGACCCTTATGCAGGGGATGAAGGATATAAACATTGTCGCTATGGATCTTGTAGAAGTGCTTCCCGCTATAGATCAGTCGGGCATAACTGCGATAATGGCTGCGAATATCATTCATGAGGTAATGTCGGTAATCGCTTTGCAGAAGAAAAAAAAGAAAAGATAAACCTATAAAGGAGGGTTAAAGATGGATGTAGTTGCAGATATCAAAAATGAGTTGAAAGGAAGAACGGGGCTGAAGGAGGAATTTGAAGAGGACCTGTTTCGAAGGATAGCCCAGGTCGAGTCGGATTTAGAAAATCACGGCAGCATTGTTCCCACGCTTAAAAAGCAGGATTTTTATGCAGCAGTTATTCTGATATTGGCCGGAGTCGGGACAATAATTGTTTCTGCTTTCATTATTTAATGGATATGGAGGTTAAAATGTCTAAAAAGATACAAGAATCAAGCCAGGACAGCGAAGCTCAATTTGGCTTGCTCCCTGTATTGAAGTCAGAAAGAATATGGGGGTTTTGGGATTATACATATACTAACGTAAGCTTTGCCATAGCAACCTGGGCCTTTCTCATCGGCGGCACTATCGCTATATTTGTGGGTTTCACAGAAGCATTGGTCGCTACGTTGGCGGGTAACCTTGTCGCGGTTCTAATCATGAGTGCGGCAACTACAACACCTTCTTCTAAGTATGGGTTTGATATTTATACAGGGTTTCGCAGCTTCTTTGGAAGCAGAGGAAATCTGATTATTTTAGCAATTATAACTATAGTTCAAGTAGCCTGGGTTGCAATTTTAGCGATTATGTTTGGAAGGGCTGTTATGAATGTCCTTTCCTCTGTGTTGGATATTCAATTCCAAGGGACAAAGATCGTCACTGTTATGGGCATTTGTTCTGTATTGATCTGTTGGGCTATTGTAACGAAGGGCCCAAGGTTAATGCAGCTTATGAATCGAATCATTGCACCTTGCCTGTTGGTAATCATGATCGTTATGATCGTAATACTAAATAATACTGTCGGCTTTGATGAAATCATGAAGGCGAACCCCATAGAGCCGTTTGACAGCAAATGGCTGAACTTTATGATTGCTTTTGAATTGAATCTGGGAGCCGGGTTTTCATGGTTGCCCAACATGGGAGGGCTTGCAAGGATTACAAAAAGCGCCAGGTCTTCTTATTGGCCTAATGTAATCGGTCTTGTGGGTGCTGCAACGTTTGGAACGATGATAGGTGTAGGCACTGCGTTGGTGCTAAACAGCACGGATCCTACTGAATGGATGGTTCCGCTTGCAGGGCCGGCCTTAGGTGTGGCGGCTCTGGGGTTCATATGTTTTGCAAATCTGGCCGCTAATACGGTAGTATCCTATAATTTCTGTTTAGGCTTGAAACAAATAACATTTTTTATGAAAAGAAGCTGGGTAAAAACAACAGGCATATTTTTCATGCCCGTCATAGTACTGCTTTTTATTCCCAACCAATTGTACAATAATTTCTATGTTTTGCTGGCATTTGCCTGCACTTTATATGCACCTCTTTCAGCGATTTATTTGGTAGACTACTTTGTTTTAAGAAGCCAAAGAATAAGCTTAAGGGATTTGTACAACAGGACGGAGACATCAGGGTATTATTTCTGGGGAGGCATCAATTGGGTTACGGTAGTGGTGTTTGTCATAGGTATGGCAGGTTACGTGGCATTTTTGAATCCGATAACACTTGTACCCAATAATTCGTTGTTCTCTTACGTTACTGCTACAGGATCCTCTTTTGTTATAACTGCCATTGTATATTATTTGGCAGCAAGGGGTCTTGTAATATCAAAAGGTAAGGGTAAATATGAAGGACTGGTCAAAAGGAGGTAAACCATGTTTACGGAATTTAATCATAAAACCAAGGTCATATTCGGCCCGGGATCCATTGCGGAATTGGGGGAAGAAACCCTAAAGCTGGGTAAAAAAGCTATGATTTTTTGCGATCAAGGTGTAATTTCGGCAGGTATATTGGATAAGGCGACCCAAAGTCTAGAGAAAAGCGGGGTACCATATGTTGTTTTCAGCGATATTAAGCCTAATCCAAGGGATAAGGACTGTGATAAAGCGGCACTGATAGCAAAAGAAAACGAAGTGGAAGTAATGATCGGATTAGGCGGCGGCAGTGCGATGGATACGGCCAAAACCGCCGCGCTCGTTGCAACTAACGGGGGACCGACGAAAAAATGGGATTGGGTGCTGTTGGATAATGAAATGCTTCCTACGATTTGCATACCCACCACCGCCGGTACCGGAAGCGAAGTGACATTTTGTGCAGTTATTACGGATGAAGAACGCGAATACAAAATGAGCATGTTTGATCCGGAAAAGCTCATACCGAAAGTGGCTATTGCTGATCCTTTGCTGACCCTCAGTCTGCCTCCGTCTCTTACCGCATCTACAGGCGTGGACGCACTTACCCATGCAATCGAAGCGTATACGGTTAAATTGGCTCAGCCGTTAACCGATGCGTATGCGCTTCACGCCATTAAATTGATATCTATGAATATAGAGACGGCTGTAAACGATCCATCCAATTTGCAGGCACGCTCCAATATGATGATAGCCAGCTTGATGGCCGGAATCGCATTCATTAATTCCAACGTCGGCGCAGTCCATGCGATCTCAGAGACCATAGGAGGCAAGTATGATACGCCTCACGGTGTCGGAAATTCAATATTTTTGCCCTTTGTCATGCAATACAATATAGAGACGATGCCCGAAAGGTATGCAACTATAGCAGATTATCTTGGAATCGGCCGAAACGGCAGAAATATAAAAGAACAAGCGGATGCCGGTGTCGAATATGTTAAAAGACTAAACAGGTCTGTCCACATACCCTCATTGAAGGACCTAGGCTATATTTCACTTGAAGATTTTCCACTCATTGCAGAGCGTTCGGCGAATAATGCACTGTCTCTCGATAACGGAAGGGAGATTGGTGCAGACGGCTATATGGAGATTTTGAGGGCAGCTTACGAAGTGGAATAGGGAGGATGGTTGAAATGAGAGTAACATGTATACAGATGCAGGCTAAAGTAAATGACAAGCGCGGCAATCTGCAAAAAATGAAAGGGCTGGGTGTAAAGGCCATGGAAATTCATCCTGACACCGATTTAATTGTATTTCCCGAATTAGCGCTTACGGGATATGAATGCAGCGCCACAGAAGCAGAATCCATGGCAGAGGCAATTGACGGTCCATCGATAACCGAAATGGCGGAATTCGCAGCCGAAAAAGATGTTCATATCATATTTGGTTTCATAGAAAAATCGGAGTTCGGGAATCTGCATATTTCAGCAGTTTTAATTGACAATAATGGAAGGACATTGGGAAGTCACAAAAAAATGCATATGGTAGAATCGGAGACTGTAATATTTAAGCCGGGTGATGCCTACCAGGTATTTGATACAAGCTTCGGCAAGGTTGGAATTATGATTTGTTGGGACGCAGCCTTTCCGGAGACTGCACGGATTTTGGCATTGCAAGGCGCTGATTTGATAGCAGTTCCCTCCGCATGGGAGGCCCCGATGCAAGGCGATTGGGATCTTATACAAAAAGCTCGGGCCTTCGACAATGTCATTTATACAGCCTGTGTCAATCAGGTGGGGAAAGACAGGACTTTGGAGTTCTTCGGCAGAAGCAAGATTCATGGACCGTTAGGAGAGGTGCTTTCCGATGTTGTTGATGACAAGGAGGCGATAATCAGTGCCTCAATCGATCTTTCCGACAAGGAAGATTTACGAAACAATTACTATCCGCTTTTGAGAGATCGCAGGCCGGAAACGTACGGAGCCTTGACAAAACTGTATAAGCATTGAGGGGAGGTATTGAGGTGACAAATTCTATTTTCAATGAACGTGATAATGTTAAAGTTGCAATTGCTCAAATATCCCCTGCCTTTATGGACAAGGAAAAAACCATTAAAAAGGCAATCCAATATATAGAGGAGGCAGGAAGTAAGAAGGCCGACCTAATCGTTTTTCCGGAATCGTATATTCCCGCCTTCCCATATTGGCAGGAAGGCAGCAACGACCTTGCCGGAGATTTTGCCGAAGTAAATTTAGCCTTTCAAAATAATGCAGTTCAGATTAATTCTAAAGATACCGATAAGCTCTCTGCTGCAGCTAAGAAAGCGAATATAAACCTCGTAATGGGGTGCACTGAACTGGATGATAGGATCGGTTCAAGAACGCTGTACAATACGATGATCTATTTCGACAGGGAGGGACAAATTATCGGAAGGCATAGGAAGGTGGTCCCGACCAATTCAGAGCGGTGCTTTCACGGAATGGGCCAAGGAGGTAAAAACCTTCTTGTGCATAATATGGATATAGGTAGAGTTGGCGGGCTAGTCTGTTGGGAAAATCATATGATTCTTATGAGAGCCCTATTGGCATGTCAGGGAGAGGAAATTCATGTTGCGATATGGCCCGGTACATTTTCAGCAATGCCCACAGATGATATGACCGTGGTGGATCGCGAGGATAAAAATCCGCAATCCTATAATACTTGCGATATTGAGCCTGCCATACGCTGTCATGCGATAGAAACTCAGGGTTTTGTGGTAAGTGCATGCCTTTATCAACCGGAAAACGAAGTTCCAGATGATTTTCCCTATAAAGAGCGAACAAATTGGAGTTGGGGATGTGGCGGAAGTTCGGTTGTGGATCCGTTTGGATGCTATATAGTCGAACCTGTTTACGATAAGGAAATATTGATTTTTGCGGATCTGGACCCGGATCTGATCAAACTTGCAAAGCATTCGCTGGATCTTATGGGACATTATTCAAGACCGGATCTTGTTAAACTTATTTACAAAGATACGGAGGATGATTATATTTTAAAAATGAGTCAGCTAGAGCACGCTTTTTTGCCAGATTTTAATCTGAAATAATACCAATTCATTCAAGGGCCGCCTTCAGGCGGCTTTTGAATTGCAATGAATTCTGCTATAATTGATATAATTCTTTGTGAACGGAGGGAAAATTCATGAAAATTGATTGGGATGATAAGAAAGCGGCATTTCCTGTGATTGATGTAAGGGATTTTACAGGTAATTTTCTGCCGATGATTTTGCACAGGGCAGAACAAGTAAACCTGCACAACGGTCTGTGTATTGTTCAAACCTTTGAACCAAAGCCTTTGTATTCTGCCTTAGGCGATTTGGGATTTGAACATATGACCGAAGAAATATCCAAACGTGAATACAGAAGTTATTTTTACAGAACGGAAATGAAAACGATTACGCATGAAAGCGGGGCGGATATGCCGTTTAAGCCCACTGCTATATTGAACTACAAGGTAATAGACGACATATTGGCGGGTACAGTTGTTGACTTTTGGGAGCAAATCTGGGGTGATGAGAATCAGGCTATAGATTTAAAGACGAAATTGCTACTCTCTATGAGCAATGCCGTTGGTGCTTCAAGGTTCAGGCAGGCTACGAGGGAATTGATAAAAGCTTATTCCTTGGGGGCTGCGGTACAAGAATTGGACGAACTGTTTTCACTTTTCGCTTGGAATCAGGGAATCGGATACTTTTCATCAGAAATAGGTCCCTCAACAACCTTTGGTGCTTATAAACACATAAAAAAAAGGGAAAGAGAGGGTCTGGAAAAAAGAAAAATATTGAATGAATTGATGGAGACTTTCGGGGATGCCAATCCTGATGTAAATGTATTGTACAAAAAAAAGATTAAATGCTGCGAAAGGTAGATTTGCGAACATTCCACCCCTACTTTGTACGCAGGAAAGAAAAAAAGTATTTGACAACAAAAGTGTCAGGTGATACGATACAAAATTGGAGAATAACTAAACAGAAAGAGAGAAAAAATGATCGGTTTCCAATTTGAATCTATAATCACCGCATATAGCGGCACCATTTTTCCGGTTCTTTCGCCATTGATATTGAAAAACAGCCTTCCTGATTCGGAAGGTTTTTTGTTATACAAAAGGAAGGGGTGACTAATAATGCTAAAAGGGAGATGTTTACTGGAACCTATGGATTTCAGCAAAGCAGAATTTGAAGAGATTTTCACGCTGACTGAAAAGATCATGCTTGATCCTTCTGCCTATGTCCGTGCCTGTGAAGGCAAGCTGCTCGCCACCCTGTTTTATGAGCCCAGCACGAGGACAAGATTCAGCTTCGAAGCTGCAATGCTGAGACTTGGTGGCAAGGTGATTGGGTTTTCCGAGGCTGGATCCAGCTCGGTAACAAAGGGAGAAAGTATAGCCGATACGGTAAAGGTTGTTTCATGCTATGCAGATATTGCAGTGATGAGACACCCAAAAGAAGGTGCGCCGAGGATAGGTGCGGCAACCTCCGATATTCCGATCATAAATGCGGGAGACGGGGGACATCATCATCCGACACAGACATTGACCGACCTTTTTACGATAAAAAATATCAAGGGCGGATTTGACAATTTGACTGTCGGCATATGCGGGGATCTTAAGTTCGGTAGGACGGTTCATTCGCTTATGAAAGCATTGTCAAGATATGAGAATATGAATTTTGCCCTTATTTCACCGGAGGAGCTTCAGATACCTGAATATGTTCGCAAAGAGATTTTATCAAACAATAATGTGAGATATAAAGAGGTCAGTCACATGGAGCAGGTGATCAAGGAGCTTGACATTCTTTACATGACAAGGGTGCAGAAGGAAAGATTCTTCAATGAGGAGGACTATATTCGTCTCAAAGACACCTATATTCTGAACATGGAGAAGTTATCTTTGGCAAATGATGATATGATAGTGCTTCACCCTCTGCCTAGAGTGAACGAGATCGCTGTAGAGGTGGACAGGGATAAAAGAGCGAAATATTTCGAGCAGGCAAAATACGGTATGTACGTGCGAATGGCATTGATAATGAAGCTTCTTGGAGTGGAAGAAGGGGGGATCAATCAGGCATGCTAGTGATAAACAGTATAGAAAAAGGAATAGTAATCGACCATATAACGGCGGGAATGGGTGCTAAAATTCTTTCTTATCTCAATATAGATACCTCAAAGCATACCATCGCTTTTATAATGAATGCAGAAAGCAGCAAATACGGGCGCAAGGATGTGATCAAAATCAAGGATGTAACGGACATAGATCTTGCGAATCTCGGGCTTCTCGATCCCGATGCGACGGTGAATTTTATAGACAATCATAAGGTTGTTAAAAAAATTAAACTGGAAATTCCGGATCGCGTAGTCGATATCATCCGCTGCAGAAACCCCAGATGCGTTACTTCGGTAGAAAGGAATGCTCCACATATATTCCATCTCATCGATGCAGAGAACCGGGAATACCGCTGCGAGTATTGCGATGATATTGTCAGTACGAAAGGGGATTTTCAAAATGAGATTGTGCGTAAAGAACGCCTATATACTTAGCCCCGCAAATAATCTGAAGGGCCTTTTCGATGTTTTTATCGAAGACGGAATCATAACCGGACTTTTAAGAGCAAAAGGGTCGGGGATCAGTGACATTTACAAGGTAATCGATGCAAAAGGCTGTTTAACGGTACCGGGGCTCATCGATTTGCATGTTCACTTTCGGGAACCCGGTCAAACACATAAAGAGGATATAGAAAGCGGGTGCAGGGCCGCTGCAAGAGGAGGCTTTACCACAGTCTGCTGTATGCCTAATACTCTGCCTCCGATAGATGATAAAAACCTGGTTCTTTATGTCGATGAAAAAGGAAAACAGAATCGAAGCGGTGTAAATGTTTTGGTGGTATCTGCCATAACAAAGGGGCAGCGGGGGGAAGAAATTATAAATATTGAAGGACTCGCATCCCTTCAATTTACCCGCTGTGCCGAGATTTCAGGCAGGGGGATTGCGGCTATAAGTGAAGATGGAAAATCCGTGGCAGATGCAGGGTTGATGATGAAAGCAATGAAAAGGGCAAGGGTATGCGGGCTTCCCGTCTTTTCTCACGCCGAAGAGGCTGCTTTATCCGGGGGCCTTATAAATGAAGGCGTGAAGTCCGATGAGTCAGGTATACCGGGCATACCGTCAGAAGGAGAGGAAATCATAATCGCCCGGGATATTCTGCT
>CAZHBR010000016.1:11622-12227 GCA_964530755.1 uncultured Oscillospiraceae bacterium
TTGTAATTGTTTATAAAACTTCTAAAAGATCTTGATATTCTGCTTTCAAAAAATACCGGATGTCAACTGCATTTTTGCCACGTCAGTACAAAGGGGAGCGTGGATCTTATTAGGTTGGGGAAGAAGTGGGGACTTTCTGTCACCGCCGAAACCGCTCCCCACTATTTCGTTTTGACAGATGACAGTGCAGCAAACAGCAACCGCAAAATGAATCCCCCCTTAAGGAGCAAAGAGGACGTCGATGCGATAAAGGAGGCGCTTGCTGATGGGACAATCGATGCAATAGCCACAGATCATGCTCCTCATTCTTTAAAGGATAAGAATCTGCCATTTGATAAGGCCCCTTTTGGAGTGATCGGACTTGAGACATCCTTTGCGGCAAGCTATACTTATCTGGTGAAAGGCGGAGTGCTTTCGCCTATGGAACTGGTTAGAAAGATGAGTGTGGAGCCGGCAAGAATTCTGGGAATAGACCGGGGTGTCATAGAGGAGGGAAAGGTGGCCGATTTAGCCGTTATAGACACAGAAAAGGATTACAAGGTCGATGCAAAAGATTTTGCGTCGAAGGCTGAAAATACCCCTTTTGAAGGCATGAAGCTCTGGGG
>CAZHBR010000016.1:12237-13973 GCA_964530755.1 uncultured Oscillospiraceae bacterium
ATTTTACAATAGCAAACGGGGAAGTGGTGTACGATGATAGATCGCTTGATTGAGAGGATAATAAAGACGGGAAATCCTTCCTGTGTAGGCCTTGATCCTACCTTGGATATGATGCCCCAGCAGATAAAAAACGAGATGTTTGCGCGGTACGGCAAAACTCCAAAAGCGGTTTCACAGATGTTTTTTAACTTCAACAGGGAGATCATCGACCATGTTTATGATATCGTACCTGCCGTTAAGCTTCAGATAGCGATGTACGAAAAATACGGCACTGAAGGTATAATGGCATATATGCAAACGGCGGGCTATGCGAAGGATAAGGGCCTATTGGTGATAGGAGACATTAAAAGGGGTGATATAGCATCTACCGCCGAAGCCTATGCAGCCCATATAGGGGGAATTGAAATTGACGGGGAGCATTTCGATCTTTGGAATGAGGATGCCGTAACGATCAACCCCTACCTTGGTACAGACAGCGTGGTTCCTTTTATTAAATATTGTAATGAGAGGGACAGGGGTATTTTTGTTTTGGTTAAGACCAGCAATAAAGGTAGCGGCGAGCTTCAGGACAGGCTGATTGATGGCGAAGCACTTTACATGCATGTGGCGGATCTGGTAAAAAGATGGGGCCGGAATGTAATAGGGCGCCATGGATACAGCCGCGTAGGGGCAGTAGTAGGCGCTACTCATATAGAGCAGGGAAAGGCTCTTAGAAAACGACTTCCAAAGACTTTTTTTCTCGTACCGGGATACGGGGCTCAGGGAGGAAAAGGAGAAGATCTAAAAGGATATTTTGACAAAGAAGGTCTGGGGGTTTTAGTTAATTCCTCCCGCGGTATCATAGGAGCGTATTTAAAGGATCCAGAAGTGCATTATGCAAAGGCTGCCAGAGAGGCGGCAAAGATCATGAGGGAAGATCTGTATGCGGCGATGGAGGGATAGAATATGGGGAAAATAATGAAGGCTCCTGTTGTTAAAAATTCTGAAATAGCAAAGGACATATATGCTATGGAATTGGATTACTCCGATAATGAAGAAAGTCCCCGTCCGGGACAATTTGTAAATGTATATCTGCCTCGTCAGGATATGTTGCTTCCGCGCCCTTTAAGCATATGCCGGCATGTGGGAGGAAGGTTGCTTTTAGTCTATGGCATTGTTGGTAAAGGTACAGGCCTGCTCAGCCTTATGCGAAAGGGGGAAGCTCTACGCATATCATCTCCTTTGGGAAACGGTTATGATATTGAAGGGGTATGTGAAGGAGAAACTGCGATGCTTTTTGGTGGAGGATTGGGCGTGCCCCCTCTTTTAGAATTGGCCCGTGTTTTAAGGTTTAAGGGTGTAAATGCAGAGGCGGTTTTAGGGTTCCGTGAACATGCTTTTTTAATCGATGAAATGCGAGATGTCTGCACCGTGCATGTGGCCGTCGAAAATCCAAAGAAAAATCGTCTAGCCTTCTCAGGCAATGTGATCGATCTAATAAGGCAAAAAGATCTCAGTGCAGATCGATATTATGCCTGCGGACCTGCATCTATGCTTTTAGCCTTAACAAAGTATTATCTGTCTTTTGAAAAGGATGTGCAAGTATCCTTAGAGGAAAGGATGGGCTGCGGATACGGTGCCTGTCTTGGCTGCGCCTGCAAAATCAGAGAACCGGAAGGCAAGGGGGTAGTCTACAAAAGGGTATGCAAAGATGGACCTGTATTTTGGGGAAGTAAGGTGATATTCGATGAGTGATC
>CAZHBR010000017.1:0-1886 GCA_964530755.1 uncultured Oscillospiraceae bacterium
CCTGAATGGGAAAAAGGCAAACAAAACGGGATCACGGATGGTACCAATCCAGGGGGCTATTGCACTCGGGAACAAGTTGTGGCTATGATTCAAAGGGCAAATAAGTAAAGGAGGGGCCAATGGGAGAGGAGAAAAACTGCCCTTGTGCAGCCGTTATTCAGGCGCAGAAGGAAATTAAAGATCACACTGACAGGCTTTATGCGGGCGATACTAGGTTTGAGGTAATGAAAGTCCAGCTAAATGCAATCGCAACAGACACCAAAGAGATAAAGGCTGACCTAAAAGCCCTTAAGGAAGAACCGGGCCGGAAGTGGAAAGGGATCACTTCCAAAATTACTGATTGGGCGGTAATTCTCCTCCTGGCCTATGTGGCCATGCAGATAGGGCTGCGGTAGCCGTATTTAAAGTAATTAGCCGGGGAGACCCGGCTTTTTTGGTTGAGTCGTAAGTCATTTTGCTAATCTTGCATCCTCGGTTAGTAGGTGGTATTCTTTAAAGACAATACTAATGAGAAGAGGCTGTTATGAATAATAAAAAAACCTACTTTGTTTTAACTTTCGGCTGCCAGATGAACGAGCACGATTCAGAGGTGCTGGCCGGCATGCTTTGCAATATGGGGTACACCGAAAGCGCAGTAAGGGATGAAAGCGATGTGATAATCATAAACACCTGCAGCGTAAGAGAGAATGCAGATAAACGCTTTTTCGGCACTTTGGGTCAATTGAAGCATATTAAGAAAAATCGATCGGATTTGCTGATTTGTGTATGCGGATGCATGATGCAGCAGCAGCATATCATAGATGCGGTAAAGACGAAATACCCTTGGGTGGATCTTATCTTTGGGACCCATAATATTCATGAATTTCCTAAGCTGATTCAAAACATGTCGGATGAAAAAGGCAAGATCATATCCGTTTGGGATGAGGCCAAAGACATAGTGGAGGGGCTTCCCGTTAAAAGAAAATACCGGTATAAATCCTTCGTTAACATAATGTACGGCTGTAATAATTTTTGCACCTACTGCATTGTCCCATACACGAGGGGAAGAGAGAGAAGCCGAAGCTTTGTCGATATTGTAAAGGAGGCAGAGGATCTCGTATCGGATGGCGTAAAGGAGATTACACTGCTTGGTCAAAATGTTAATTCCTACAGGAGTCGGGCCTGCGGCGGCGAAATGGATTTTGCGGGTCTTCTGCATTTGCTTAACGATATAGAGGGACTTAGGCGCATACGCTTTATGACATCGCACCCAAAGGATCTTTCGGATAGCCTGATCAGGGCTTATATGGAATGTGAGAAGCTGTGTCCTCATGTTCATCTTCCTGTACAATCCGGAAGTACAAGGGTGTTAAAAATGATGGGTCGGGGATATACAAAAGAGGGTTACCAGGATTTGGTTTCCAGATTGAGGGAAGCTGTTTCCGATATTGCAATCACTACGGATGTAATCGTAGGCTTTCCCGGTGAAACCGAGGAGGATTTTTGCATGACCCTCGATTTGATGGAAAATGTGAGGTTCGATTCGGCTTTTACCTTTCTTTATTCTATAAGAAAGGGTACCCCTGCACAAAGATTTAAAGATCAAATCCCTGAAGAAGTAAAGCATCATCGGTTCAACAGGCTTGTCGAATCTGTAAACCGCATATCTAAAGAGAAGAACAACGCTGTGATCGGAAAAACTGAGGACGTCCTTTCTGAGGGGGGAAGCAAAACCGACCCCGGCATGCAATCAGGGCGTACCGGCGGCCATAAGCTCGTCCATTTTGCCGGCGGGCCGGAATTGGAGGGTTCCATTGTGCCTGTACGGATAACCGGCAGCACAACGTTCAGCCTTAAAGGAGAATTGGCGTTGGCGGTTATACCCTAAGCTGGCTTCCCTCTTCGGG
>CAZHBR010000017.1:1896-13946 GCA_964530755.1 uncultured Oscillospiraceae bacterium
GATCGAGGATATTTTTGGCAACGTAATCAATGTATTCCTCGGTTTGTTCCGGTGCCCGACCGATATATCGGTTGGGTGTCAATGCTTCATTTATATCATCGAGGCTCAGGCCGAAGCGCGGATCTGATGCAATTCGTTTTAACAAATCATTTGGTAATCCTTCTTCTAAAACCCGTTTTGCTGCGGCCATAGAGTGTATTCTTATGATTTCGTGCAGCTCTTGCCTGTCCCTGCCCTTTAGAACCGCGCTCATAAGTATCGCTTCTGTAGCCATGAAAGGAAGCTCCTCCCTGATGTGTTTTTCTATAATGCCGGGGAACACTTCCAGTCCGGCCGCCACATTGGAGTAAATGGAGAGAATTGCATCGCAAGCCAAAAATGCTTCGGGGATGCAGATTCTTTTGTTTGCAGAATCATCCAGGGTGCGTTCAAACCATTGCAAAGAGGCTGTTACGGCAGGATTGATCGAATTGATTATAAGATATCTTGCAAGTGATGCCATCCTCTCACATCGCATAGGGTTTCGCTTGTAGGCCATCGCAGAGGAACCGATCTGTGATGTTTCAAAGGGTTCTTTTATTTCTTTCATGTGCTGAAGCAGGCGAATGTCGTTGCTGAATTTGTGGGCCGATTGGGCGATTCCCGACAGTATGTTCAGAATTTGGGAATCCAGTTTTCTGGGGTAGGTTTGGCCGCTGACCGGATAAACACCGGGAAAGGACATTTTTAAGGCTATCAGCCCATCTAATTTTTTAACTTTTTTCTCATCATTATTGAACAGTTCCATAAAACTTGCCTGGGTACCCGTTGTACCTTTTGACCCCAGTAGGCGTTTTTTTGATATCTGATCATCTATTTCATCAAGATCCATTACAAGATCCTGAACCCACAAGGCCGCCCTCTTTCCTACGGTGGTGAGCTGAGCAGGCTGTAAATGCGTATAGCCCAGCGCGGGCATATCCTTGTGTTTGAGCGCAAAGTCGCATAAAATGCGGATGCAGTGCAGTATTTTTTTACGGACAATGTTCAAAGCCTCATACATTATGATGATATCTGCGTTATCCCCTACGTAGCAGGATGTAGCCCCCAGATGTATTATGGGCTTGGCAGCAGGACATTGTTTTCCAAAAGCATGTACATGGGCCATCACATCGTGGCGCACTTCCATTTCTTTTTCTTTGGCCACTTCGTAATTTATGTCGCTTATATGCGTTTTCATTTCCTGTATCTGTAAATCCGTTATCGGCAAACCCAGTTCTTTTTGTGCTTCGGCAAGAGCTACCCAAAGCTTTCTCCAGGTAGTAAATTTCTTATTCTGTGAGAACTGCTGCTGCATTTCATCGCTGGAATATCTGGTACTAAAAGGGCTTTCATATTTGTCGTACATGTGCTTTTTCTCCTGTGTTTTTTTTAATCCTACCATTTCTGTCAGGTTGAGGCAAGGGCTTTGAACCTACTATCTGATACGCTAATATACAGATGCCCGCGCCCATAACAATATCACCTATGCTTGCAAATCCAAACAGGTGTCCAAAAGGGTTTATTGCAATAATATCACTTAGAAACAACAAACGCGTATGTGAATCTGCCAGTACATAGCCGAAAACTTCACCTCTTGATAATGCCGTCATTATCGGTGCTTTTATTATTCGTTCAAAAGTGCCTGCAAGAACAGGCATGCGAAATCCGTTGGCCGAAATTACAGCAAAGTTCATCAGAGTGCCAATGAATACAAGCATGGACCAGGTGCCCTTTCGAATGTTTGAGATGCAGAACCAGAAAAGCAGCCCGTAAGCCGTTAAGAGCACCATCCAGGAAGGATAGACAGGATCTGATGAGAATAAGGCTTCAATTGAAAAGGCCAGGATCGGAAGGATGAGGTTGTTTGGAAGGTTCGGTGCGCAAAGCGTAAAGGATCGCTTTTTTATCAGTCCCAAAATTAGGCCTGCAAGGAGAAACAGTATTAAAATCATGCTGTAAGCCTCCTGTCATGTTCCATATAGTATCGATTCATCGGCATCATCTTGCTCTGATAGTATATGAATCATGGCCTCTACAACCCTTGGATCGAATTGACTTCCGGAATTTTGCTTCAATATTTCAACAGCCGTCTCACTTTCCATGCGCTTACGATAGGGTCTGTCTGAGGTCATGGCATCATATGCGTCCGCAATTCCTAAAATTGCGGCGACTAAAGGAAGCTCCTTAGGATATTCATCTCCTTCAGGGTATCCGGAGCCGTCATAATAGCGATGATGAAGCAATATGGCGTCGTTAACAGTTTGGGGTAAGCGGATTTCCTCTATGATCTCCCGTCCTATCACAGGATGTTTTCTAATTTCTGCACATTCTTTTTCAGTGAGCCTGTCCGGCTTGTTAAGAATGCGGTCTTCAACACCGATTTTACCTACGTCGTGCAAAAGGGCCGCTAATTTCAGATCCTGCACTGTTTTGCCAGGCAGGCGCAGATGAGCGGCGATTTTTTCAGATAAGTATGCAACTCTTTGTGAGTGACCTTTAGTATAAGGGTCCTTAGCCTCGATAGCCCTGGAAAGCGCGGTAATGGTTCTTATGTGCAGGGATCTGCTGTCCAGGTACAATTTGAAAGAGTATCTGGCCAAGAGCAAAGGCAGTATGAAAAGCAAAACGAAATAACTGCCATAGCTGCGATTTAACAGCATAGCTATAAATATACCAAAGGGTATTGTAGATGCTACGTTCGGCAGTATGCCCATTATGGTCTGAACAAGCATTGCCGCAAAGCGTTCTGCGCCTTCGGCAACAAAGTAAAGTAAAAACAGTATCAAATTAACCGCGATTGTCAGAATCCCAAATACCACAGCGGGCAGTATAGAGTAAGGGAAGGAGAAATTGCTTCCATATCCCCCTAAAAGGATCAAAGGCAGTCCTCCGATAAAAATCGATATTATTATATTTGCCATATTAAAAAATTCCTTTATCGGGGATCGGGAAAGCAGGTAAACATATTTACCCGTGGTCTCATCTGCAACAAATAGGAACAATATGGATAATGAAAATAACAAAACGGTGGGATGAAGACCGTAAATCATTGTGCTTGCGACGACGGGGACAAAGGAAACATCGATAGTTTTATCCGTGGCAATGTATACAGGAAGACTTCGGGATAATACAAACAGCAGCATCATGATGCTCCAATCGATAGCAATATGGGAAAACATGATCGTCTTTGTCGTAAACAGTTGTATTGTAATAACCAGGCAGTATATGGTGATGAACGCTCCTGAAATGATAACAAGTCCTACGTATCCTTTTTGCCTGTTTCTCATAAGTGCCCTCCTTGGTAAGTAAAACCCGGATAGTCTAAAAAACAGATTCGGGGCCTATATACCAGTGGATTATCTTACACAGAAAAATGCGCCGCTTGAAAGCAGCAAAGTGCATAGACTAGCCAGCACCATAATTGTCCTCTTCACGATATAGCCCTCCTTTTAGGTACTCTGCCATACCGCTATTCAGGCAGGCTATATCCGCTCCGCTTATGTAAATCGAACGTGACTCCGAATCTGTTTTTTAATAGGTGATTGTTTTTATGCAGGCATTCTGGACAAGTGTCTGTTCAGCGCGTTTAAAACCGCTCGCACCATTGCATTATCGCTGTCTCCCGTGATGAAGGCATTTCCAAGCAGCTGTATACCCCGATCATCACATATCCATGCAATAGCCGCCATATTTTCTCCTACCTTTGCCGTTTCGGCTAAGATCAGTTCAAATCGATCTTTAAATTCACCGCCTATATGAAGGGATATTGCATCCATAGTGGCAAGGGCGACGCATCGCAGCCGGGAATATATGTGCTTGCCTGTGTACGATGATTTGCCTTCTTTGTATTTTCCGTCCCTCGAAAGGGTGACCGTTATCTCACCGCGGCCGTTAAATATCCGGGTCTCTATACCGATAAAGCGAAATCTTGGGTGTGTTTCCGTAATGTTTGACGCCAGCTGAGCAATGCTGATTATGCGATAATCCAACGTGACGCCGTATGCAGCCATTATAGCTGATTGAATGTCTCTTGTAAGTGCTTTCGGAGATTTTGAATCGCTTGCGAGGACATGTATCTCCGAAGGTTGATCAGTTTCTGAAAAAACCACCCTGGCAGCATGTATTCCTTCTATCCGACATAGGAGCTCTTGCCACGTCTCGGGTTTTGGCTTTGTCTCAGAATTTAACACAGTAACGACACCTCCACTCAAACGTACATACTGTAATTTTAGAAGATGTGACAGACTTTGTCAATGAATTAAAATATCTGACAGGATTCGCTTCACTCTCTTTTTGCATCAGCGATGCCTGCAGAAGGGGTCCTGTTTTTTTGCATAAAATTCAGGTGAAGATAATATATTGTACAGACATGGTGCAAAAAAAGGAGGGGTTGTATTTTGGAAAACCTGAATATATATGAAAGTATCGCGGAAAGAACGCAAGGGGATATTTACATAGGCGTAGTCGGTCCGGTGCGATCGGGAAAATCTACGTTTATTAAAAGATTTATGGATTTAATGGTGCTGCCCAATGTAGAAAATTCTCATGTTCGGGAGAGGGTACGGGATGAACTGCCCCAAAGCGGTTCCGGTCGCACCATAACTACCACTGAACCGAAATTCATTCCCGCAGATGCGGTGGAGGTAACGCTTCCGGATAATACCCACTTTAATGTGCGAATGGTGGATTGTGTGGGCTATATGGTAGAGGATGCAATCGGTCATCTGGAAAATGATTTACCAAGGATGGTTAATACGCCCTGGAACGAGGAAAAAATTCCGTTTAACGAGGCCGCCGAGATCGGGACCAGAAAGGTGATTGCCGATCATTCTACCATAGGGATTGTTATGACCACTGACGGCACTATCGGAGAAATAGCTAGGGAGAATTACATCCCCGCGGAAGAAAGAGTGGTAAGGGAACTCACAGAACTGAAAAAACCCTTCATTGTTGTGCTTAATACGACAACGCCCGATGATGTCGACACCCTAAACCTTGCTAAAGATCTGGAGTTGAAGTATCGGGTCCCCGTCATTCCCGTCAATTGCGCCAGGATGAGCATAAATCTGTTAAACGAAATTCTTTATCAGGTGCTTTATCAATTCCCCGCGGCGGAAATCGCATTTTATTTACCGGGATTTATTGAGGGGCTTCCAAAAGATCATCATATAAAGGATTCTATCATAGGAGGAATCCGGGACTGGTGTGTATCCTTTGAAAGTGTCAGAGATATCAGGGATACTATATCTGTTCTTGCAGACGGAGAGATCGTAAAAGATGTGAATATAAGCGATATGGATTTGGGGACCGGGATCATCAAGGCTTCTATTGAACCGGTAGACGGGCTTTTTTATCAGGTAATAAGTGAAATTACCGATTGCGATATAGGGGACGACAGCGAATTTTTCATACTGATAAAGGAACTTGCCGCCGCCAAAAAATCCTACGATAAATTGGCTAAGGCCATCGACCAGGTCGAGGAGTCGGGTTACGGCATCGTGCAGCCCAAACTGGCCGAAATGCTATTGGAGGAGCCGGAAATATTTAAGCAGGGGAATAAGTTCGGAGTGCGCCTGAAGGCGAAGGCCCCAAGCCTGCATATAATTAAAACGGATGTAACAACTGAGGTATCTCCGGTTGTCGGAAGCCTTCGTCAAAGCGAGGATCTTGTGGAGTATCTGTTAAGCGAATTTGAAAACGACCCCGGAAGGATATGGGATACGAACATTTTCGGCAAATCTCTTTATGAAATGGTGGCGGAACAAATGGAGGCCAAACTTACCAATGTGCCGGAGAATATCAGGGTCAAGGTTCAAAGATCATTGGAAAAGGTATCTAATGAAGGCAAGGAGCATTTGATCTGCATCGTTTTATAGTAGCGGTTAGGTGGATTTGATACATTTAAACAATACGACACCGGTGATCATCAGGATGAGTCCTGTCCATTTATTCCAGGTGAAAGGGACTTTTTCCGCCTCCAAAAGCCCAAAAGCATCTATGGTTGCAGCAGTCAGAAGCTGAGCTATCAGGATGACAGCGATAGCATGTGTCGGGGTAAGGCGGCCTATAGCCAGCATGACGGTGATAATGATTATCGTGCCTAAGATTCCTCCAAGCCAATAGATTTTGCTTGTCTGGCCGATTTTGGTCAGATCACCTTTACCCATAATCCACATCGCAAGCAGGCCCAAAACCAAAGCCGTGCCCTGAACAAAGACATTAGACTCATAAAGGCCTATTTTTTCGCTTAGACGTGTGTTGATAACTCCTTGAAAGCTCATGGCCGCACCGGCGATTACGCTCATTAATAATCCAAACATAAAAACACCTCATTGAAAGCCTACCCACTGAGGTGTTATTTCATACGCTTTTTTTCTAGAGCAAATCGGACAGAAGTCTTGAAATAGACTCCTTGAATCGTATCCAAAGAGATCGGTTTTGGTATTTAAGCTTCGTCAGTTCATCGCAATCCGCCATATCGGATTGAAATATCGATTCCAATTTATATACTTCGGATGCATCATAGATAAATGCGTTGGCTTCAAAATTAAGATAAAAGCTTCTCATGTCGAAATTAGCAGACCCTACCGAGGCCACCTCCCCGTCTACGCAAATATTTTTTGCATGTAAAAAACCTTTATTGTATATAAAGATTCTTGCTCCGGCGTTCAGCAATACCCCGACATAATGATAGGTTGCCCAGTATACGAACATGTGATCCGGCTTGTTGGGGATCATTATGCGAACGTCCACACCGGAGAAGATTGCATTTTTAAGGGACTCCAGAATGCTGGAGTCGGGTACGAAGTAGGGTGTTTGGATGTAAATCCTGTTCTTTGCGGAAGATATCATTTTCAGATATCCCTGCTTTACCTCTGTTCTGCCCGAGTCGGGTCCCGATGAAACGACCTGTATCCCTGTGTTTCCCGCCTTGGGAAGTTCATAATAATAGGCTGATGACAACACCAGATCCTCCTTCGATGCAAATCGCCAATCCAGTATGAAGCGTGCATTGATATCCTGAACGCAATTTCCGGTCAGCCTAAGGTGGGTATCCCGCCAATAGCCGAATTTTCTTTTTTTACCGATATATTCGTTTCCAACGTTAAAACCCCCAAGATATCCGATTTCCCCGTCTATAACTGCAAGCTTTCTATGATTTCGATAATTTAGCCTGAGGTTTATGAATTTTATTTTTGGCGGGAAAAAATAGGCGTATTTACCGCCTGCAGCTTTGAAGTCAATAAGATGCCTTTCAGCAATCTGCCGGCCGCCCATGGCATCGATCAGCAGGCGCACCTCCACACCCTCCCCGGCTTTTAATGTGAGAGCATTGATGAGCGCTCTCCCGACAGAATCGTTTTTTATGATGAAATACATAATGTTGATGCTTCTTTTCGCATTTTGTATATCCGCAAAGAGACTTTGGAATTTATGGTTTCCGTCTGTGAACACTGTAAGACGGTTGTCCTGGGTTAAAAAGGCTTTTGAGTAAGTCTGGTGCAGCAGGATCATGTCCTTCCATTTACGTGATTCTGCATTAATGAAATCAAAGGTTCTATTGCGGATGCTGTTTATTTGATCCTGCAGGGCACCTCTTAAAACGTAATCTTCATATTTTGTGAGTCTGAATATTTTCTGTCTGCTGATGTTCTGAGATAGGAAAATATAAAAAAGAATCCCAAGGCCGGGCAACATGAACAAAACCATTATCCATGCCAGCGTGGCCGAGGGGTTCTTCCTTTCCAGGAATATGATCGCAAAGGCAATGAAAAAGTTAATGATGTAAATTATTATCGGAATCGCTGATACACTTAACCAGCCTAGTGGGTTCATTTTTCCTCCTACAGCAGCGTTATAAACTGCCCATCATCAGAGCAGAGAATCCAGCTTCTGCTCCAGCGAAGACTGGGGCAGTGAACCAGTGATGCGTTCTTTTATTTCACCGTCTTTAAACAAGAACATTGTAGGGATGCTCATTACTTTGTGTTTGATGGCCAGCTTTTTATTCTCGTCTACATTGAGCTTGCAGACCCTCGCTTTACCTTGATATTTATCAGCCAGTGCATCTATGATCGGTCCAAGCGCCTGGCAAGGACCGCACCAGTCTGCGTAAAAATCTACTAATACAGGTAGATCAGAGTCCATAACCTCTTCGGTAAAATTGTCAGCCGACAGGTAAATAGTATTTTCTGCCATGTCATTTACTCCTTTCACAGCAAAATAGGTTTAGTATATTATACCTTTATTCCGCTTGAGTAAACAGCAAGCTGCAAAATCATGTTGAACTCTGGGGATCATTATACTATAGTATAAAGGAATATTCCAGTAATTATAATAAGAGGAGAGACAGTACAGTATGAAAATGAAACGCTTAGAGAAATCGGATCCTGTGATTAAAGCCATGATTCAAAGGGAAATGGACAGGCAGGAAAATACCATTGAACTCATAGCATCAGAAAATTTTACCTCAAAAGCGGTGATGGAAGCTGCAGGAAGCGCATTGACAAATAAATATGCAGAAGGATATCCCGGTAGAAGATATTATGGGGGATGTGAACACGTAGATGAAGTGGAGGATTTAGCAAGGGAGCGCATGAAGGCTCTGTTTAATGCCGAGCATGCGAATGTTCAACCCCATTCAGGCTCCAGTGCAAATATGGCGGCATATGCGGCTGTATTAAAAACCGGTGATACGGTGCTAGGAATGGATTTGTCGAACGGGGGACATTTAACCCATGGAAGTCCCGTGAATTTCTCAGGTATCAACTATAATTTTATACCATAT
Organism: uncultured Oscillospiraceae bacterium; assembly: GCA_964530755.1. Classification (GTDB taxonomy): domain Bacteria; phylum Bacillota; class Clostridia; order Peptostreptococcales; family Anaerovoracaceae; genus CAYRNC01. Next base: position 10,706 of record CAZHBR010000017.1, read on the forward strand.
CGACTGAATTCCGAAACGGAAACAATAGATTTTGATCAGGTGCGAAGGCTTGCAAAGGAACATCGTCCGAAGCTTATCGTTGCCGGGGCAAGCGCATATCCAAGGATAATCGATGCAAAAGTATTTCGTGAAATTGCGGACGAAACAGGGGCGCTTTTGATGGTGGATATGGCCCATTTTGCAGGCTTGGTAGCTGCGGGAATTCATCCGAATCCCGTTCCTCATGCCCATATTGTTACGACGACCACCCATAAAACATTGCGAGGCCCAAGGGGCGGAGCAATACTGTCAAAGAAAGAATTTGCGAAACAGATCGACAAAGCGGTTTTCCCCGGGCTGCAGGGTGGTCCGCTGATGCACATTATCGCTGCAAAGGCCGTATGCTTCTGGGAGGCTGAAACACCCGAATTTGCCGAATATCAAAAAAGAGTGGTTAAGAATTGTCAGGTGCTGGCGGGCGAATTAATGAACAAGGGCTTCCGCCTGGTTTCCGGGGGAACGGACAACCATCTGATGCTTGTGAATCTGACCGATAAGGGGATTACGGGAAAGGACGCTGAAAAATTATTGGATGCATGCGGCTTGACAACAAACAAGAACACAGTTCCAAATGACCCCTATGGACCCTTTGTCACAGGGGGGATACGACTAGGTACCGCAGCTGCGACCACAAGAGGATTCAGAGAAGAAGAATTTAAGAAGGTCGCCTCGGCAATTGCAATGGTTCTAAATCATCCTGGCGAAGAAATGCATGCATCTAAAGCGGCTTTAATCGTTAAGAAACTGTGCCGGAGCCACCCTTTATATGAAAGATGCAGGATCCGATGAAGCTTAAAAGCAAAGGATTCTGCAGAGGTCCGCGGTATCATTTTGGCAGTTAAAGTAAAGCGAAAAAAAACAGAAATAGAGAGCTTCATTATGTTAATAAAGCCTCTATTTTGCTTAATACGGTGATTCCCGGGGTATTCATGCGACGAAAACAAGTCGGCTATTCCCGGTCTTTTATCTTTCTTGTTCTTGCTATCATGCGGTTGCGCCAAAGTAGGTATTCATCGTGCGTTTTTCCCTCCATTACAGGGCGAAACCCTTCAACGCATTTTTTGATGAAATCGACATCGTAATCACAGACCTTTTTCTGCTGGTTTACGAAGTACTCTATCATATAATCCTTATACTTGTGAAGTCCTTCCTCTAGATTCGCCGAATTCAGCTCTTCGACCCCAAAAGGTCCTGTAAAAGCCCATCTTAGTCCAAGGCCGTCCGTAACTGCCCGCTCGACAGCTTCAACGCTGCATATCCCATGCTTTACAAGATACAGTGATTCCTGTATGAGGGAAAGCTGGATGCGGTTGAGCACATATCCGTATATCTCTTTACATTGAATTGGTCTTTGACCAATTGATTCCATGAAATTATAGACGGAATCTTTTATATCCTGACTGGCGTTATCACCCGAGATTTCCATAAACGGTATCAAATAGGGGGGATTTGTGGGATGGGCAACGATGCACCTTTCAGGGTGGTGACTTACCTTTTTTGTTATATCTGTTATTCTCAGTCCAGAGCAGCTTGATCCGATGGCAATATCCTTAGCCGTCATATCAGTAAGCTTCAAAAACATATCCTGTTTCAGTTCCAGATCCTCCCATAGGCACTCCTGGATATAGTCAGTGTCCCTGACAGCTTCTTGCAAATTATCTGTAAGGTGAACACGGGACATTGATTCATCCACTTCCGCGTCCGAGATAACTCCTTCATCCGCCAGGAATTGAAGAGCTTTCTTTACTCTGTTCAATGCAGTATCATAAGTTTTGGATTTGCGATTATATAATGATACATAAAGTCCGCCTCTTGCAAAAACTACGGCCCAGCAGTGGCCGATTATCCCGCTTCCTATAACTGTAACCTTTTTATAATCCTTTGGTACTTTCATTTAAATCCTCCCGTTTTCCTTTCAGCCATCCTTCCTGCTCATATGCCGGATTGGGGTATTCATAAAATCCCTTTCCTGTTTTTACCCCGAGCTCCTCCTTTCGGATCATTTCATCTAGTGCTTGCGGAGGAATATCCTCCGGATCACCACTTTCATCGTAATATGTCATCTCAATCTGTTTAACTATATCCAATCCTACTTTGTCCATGAGCGCGAAGGGTCCGTAAGGCGTCCCCCATTCCAGCATCCAAGCCCTGTCCAAATCTTCTGGCGATATGTAACCGTTAGCCCACAGTTTCAGGCATTCTTTTTTTATGCATCTCCAGACCCGGTTGAGTGAAAAGCCTTTGATCTCCTTACTGGTTATTATCGGTACATTATCCTGGGCTTTTAAAAAGGATATTGCTTTTTCCTTCGTGTCATTTGAAGTATATTCGTTCCACATAACCTCTACCAGATCATCTTTTGTGGGAGTCATAAAATTTACGTTAAATGTGTTGCTTTTTCGTGCAACATGCTTGCCTATATCTGAGGATTTTAACGAAGAACTGTTTGTAGTAAGCAGAGTTTTTTCAGGTGAAAGCAGATCAATCTGCTTCCAGACATCCTGTTTAAGGATTAATATTTCAGGTACATTTTCAATTGCAATATCCGCATCTTCAAGGGCCTTCTGAAGATTCGAAAAAATCTTTATCGAGTTGTATCGCTTGGATGCAAGATGCTTTGTAATTCTGCCTTCACTGACCCATTCTTTAAACCACCCCCCGATTCTTTCAAGTGATTCCTTTGCTTGTTTATCCGATATATCGAAAATATTGACCTTTCTTCCAAAGGCCGCGCTGCGAAAGGCCAGCATAGAACCTTGGGTTCCGGTTCCGATAATTGTAACATTTTGCAGAAGACTTGCCAATGCACTCAATCCCCTTTCATTTATGTTCTTTTGACGATGCTTAATTTATATTATAGCAAATCCGATGCCAATTGTAATTTATATGTCGCGTTGCAATGCTTTCTTAGGTGGTCGCAAAAATGTTGCGATGCGGCCTGAGTCTTCTGAAGCATATGACGAGAAAACGCGTGTAGGACATGATAGCCGATTAATCAGAAATGACTAGTAGCGGTATTTGATTAATTATATATGGAAGTACAATTAAACGAAGCATTTTAAAAGAATGTGTTTTTCACAGAAAAGGTGCATTTTAACGCGCATGCATATCTAAAAAATAATCCTGAAACGATGACGAAGCGGTGGCATGAAAATTGCTCATTTGAAAAGTTGAAAGAATATGATCAGCTGCTAAGTTTTTA